>CADCPV010000167.1 GCA_902803345.1 uncultured Eubacteriales bacterium
ACGGAAAACGACAAGCGCCGCATCGGTACGGTCCTCGCGGATTCCGGCTTCTCCGGTTATCTCACGGTGAAGGACGTGCGCAAGATCATGAAGAGTTTCTACCCGGACTTCGTTGAGGACGAATTCCAGCGCCGGTGCCTGGAGGCAGGGCTGACTGACAGCAAGAAGGTGAAGGAGCTCTCCACCGGCATGAAGGCCAAGCTGAAGGTGCTGGCGGCGATCTCCCACCGGGCGGAGCTGCTCATCCTGGACGAACCGACGGCGGGTCTGGACGTGATCGCCCGCGAAGAGGTGCTTGACATGCTGCGCGGCTATCTGGAAGAGGACGAGTGCCGTGCGATCCTGATCAGCTCGCACATCTCCACGGATCTGGAAACGCTCTGCGACGACTTCTACATGATCCATGACGGCAAGATCGTCCTGCACGAGGAAACGGACCGCCTGCTCTCCGAGTATGCGATCCTGAAGGTGACGGCGGACGAATACGAGGCCATGGATAAGCAGTATCTGTTGCGGAAGAAGAAAGAGGCTTACGGCTACAGCCTGCTGACCGATCAAAGCGGCTTCTACCGTGAGAATTACCCGCAGGCCGTGATCGAGAAGAGCGGGCTGGACGAACTGATCCTGCTGATGGTGAAGGGGGAAGAACTATGAAAGGGCTGTTAACGAAAGACTTCATGCTGCTGCGCAACCAAAGCCGTACGCTGCTCCTGCTGCTCGCCTGCGGCATCGTCATGTCGCTGTCCTTCGACAATGAGATCGTAATCATGTATCTGGGCATCATGGGCGGCATGGTCGCGGTCGGCACCTTAAGCTACGACGAGTTTGACAATGGTTACAGTTTCCTGCTTACCCTGCCCGTAACCCGCAAGACCTATGTGCGCGAAAAATACCTCTTCTGCGTGGGCTGTACCATCGCCTGCGCTTTGATCGGGATCGCGGCTGCGCTGGTCATCACGAAAGTGAAAGGCGGCGCGGCGGGAGAGATGCCAACCGCAGTGGACGTCCTGCTGACCCTGGCAGCGACACTGGCCGTGCTCCTGATCTTCATGTCTCTGACCATTCCTTTCCGGCTGAAATACGGCGCGGAGAAGGGGCGGATCGTGCTCTATGCGTTCTTCATCGGCATCGCTGCCCTGATCGTCCTGTTCAACCGTCTCGGCGGCGGCGCGGCAGACAGCCTGCCGGAAAGCCTGAACCTGAACCTGATATTGGGCGCGCTGCTGGTCATCGGCATCATCGCCATCGTGGTGAGCGAACAGGCCGCGGAACACATTATGGCAAAGAAGGAGTTTTAGGGCGGAAGTTATATAAGATTATATAAAGATATATAAGGAATTTAAAGTTATATAAGGTTATATAAAGTTGCATAAGAATATAAAGCGATATATAATGAAAACGGAGTTTGCAGAAAGGAGATACGACGTGATGCAGAATCCGTTTTCTTTATCATTTGGGAAAGAGCCCTTGAGCCTAATCGACCGTGATTACCAGAATCGTGAGATTCTGGACAGTTTTACAGCAGAGAATCCTGCTTATCAAGTGTATATGATTACCGGCGTAAGAGGCGCGGGAAAAACGGTTGCTCTGACGACGATTGCGAATGATTTGCGTAGTCGGCGCGAGTGGATCGTTGTTGATTTGAATCCGGAGATGGATCTTTTACATCAGTTGGCAGCCGAATTGAGTAATCGTCGTGAGCTTTTTGAATTATTTCGAGACGCTAAGATCAATCTGTCCTTTTTAGGTTTTGGCATCGAAATCGACGGAGAACCGCCGATCACCGATATCGTTGTCGCGCTGCGCAGGATGCTGGAACGCATCTGCCATTCGGGTAAACGGGTTTTGATTACGGTAGATGAGGCGTCGGCAACACCGCGTTTTCGGGCATTTGCGAGCCAGTTTCAGATTTTTATTAGAGAAAATCTGAACGTTTTTCTTTTAATGACCGGCCTTTATGAAAATATTGCCCAACTGCAGAATAGTAAAAACCTGACATTTCTTTATCGTGCTCCAAAGGTGGATTTGAAACCGCTGAATGCGCTTCGCTGTGCACAGAAATATCAAGAAGTATTCGCGCTGCCACAGGAGGAAGCCATGTCTATGGCTAAAGAAACGAAAGGGTATCCGTTTGCTTTTCAAGTGTTGGGATACCTCTGCTGGGTGCGGAAACAGCCGTGGCAGGAGGTGCTCCTTGATTTTGACGCGTTCCTGGAAGAGTACGTTTATGAGAAGATCTGGAGCGAACTGTCTCCAAAGGACCAGGAGGTTTTGTTTTCTATGGCTGTAGCGGAAGATGGGAAAGTGGAAAACATTCGTCGTGTGAAAGATTTGGAATCAAATCTCTTTAACATCTATCGCAAAAGACTGCTTCGTAGTGGTCTGATCACAGCCCCTGCATATGGATATGTGGAACTCGCATTGCCACGATTTCGGGAATTCATCTTAAGGAACACGTGGTTAGAATGAATGGTTC
>CADCPV010000168.1 GCA_902803345.1 uncultured Eubacteriales bacterium
TCCGGCATGGCGCCCTTAAAGCCCTATTTCACGGGACAGGAGATTCCGCCGCGCCGCCGCGTCACGACCTGCCAGAAGTGCATCCGCACAGGCGATATTGACAATGTCGGCAAGGACGGCCGCCACGGGACTTTCTTTGAAATGCTCGGAAACTTCTCATTCGGCGACTATTTCAAGAAAGAAGCCATCCACTGGACCTGGGAGTTTCTGACGAAGTACGCGGGCCTCGATCCCGACCGCCTGTATCCCTCGATTTACCAGGATGACGACGAGGCGTTTGAGATCTGGAATAAACAGGAAGGCATTCCGGCGGACCGGATTTACCGTTTCGGCAAAGAGGACAATTTCTGGGAGCACGGTTCCGGCCCCTGCGGCCCCTGCTCGGAGGTTTACTATGACCGCGGCGAGAAATACGGCTGCGGAAAGCCGACCTGCGGCGTCGGCTGCGACTGCGACCGTTACATCGAAGTCTGGAACGACGTGTTCTCACAGTTCAACAACGACGGCCACGGCAATTACACCGAACTTGCACAGAAGAATATCGACACCGGCATGGGTCTCGAGCGGCTCGCTGTCGTTGTGCAGGATGTGGACTCGATTTTTGAGATCGATACGCTTCGCGCACTGACTGAGCACGTCGGCGAAATCGCCGGGATTGCCTATAAGAGCAACGAAAAAGCGGACATTTCGATCCGCATTATCACCGACCACATCCGTTCCGTGACTTTTATGATTTCGGACGGCATCATGCCCTCGAACAACGGCCGCGGCTATGTGCTCCGGCGGCTTCTTCGGCGCGCGGCGCGCCACGGACGTCTTCTCGGAATCCGTACGACCTTCCTGTCGAGCCTCGCGGAAACCGTGATCGAAACAAGCAAAGACGGCTATCCGGAGCTTGAGGAAAAGAAGGCAATGATCCTTGCCGTCATCCGCGAAGAGGAGAACAAGTTCAACCGTACGATCGACACCGGCCTGCAGATTCTCACGGAAGAAATGGACAAGCTGCAGAAATCCGGCGGAAAAGTCCTGTCCGGTGATGCGGCATTCCGCCTTTACGATACCTTCGGCTTCCCGCGCGATCTCACGGAAGAAATTCTTGCAGAACAGGACCTGACCCTTGATGAGCAGGGCTTTGATTCGGCGATGCAGGCGCAGAAGGAAGCGGCCCGCTCCGCCCGCGCGGTTACAAACTACATGGGTAAGGACGCGACGGCCTATGACGAACTGGATCCTTCGGTGACCAGTGAATTTGTCGGCTACGACCGCTTTGAAAATGAATCCCTTGTCAGCGCAATGGTGCTCCGGAATGAGTCGGAGCGCGACGAATCCGGGAAGATCAAAGATTTCGGCGCGATTGTCGATACGCTGGAAGAGGGCGACACCGGTGCGGTAATCGTGAAGGAAACCTGCTTCTATGCCACGATGGGCGGTCAGGAAGGCGATTTCGGTGTGATTGAAAGCCCGCACGGACGCTTTATCGTAAAAGAGACCCGGAAGCTTCAGGGCGGTAAGGTCGCGCACGTCGGTGAAGTCGAGTCCGGTTCCTTTACCCTCGGCGATACCGTTACACTCAAAGTCGATCCGGAAAACCGCCGGAACACCTGCAAAAACCACAGCGCGACGCACCTTCTGCAGCATGCGCTCCGGGAAGTTCTCGGTTCTCATGTCGAGCAGGCTGGCTCCCTGAACAATGCAGGAAGACTGCGTTTTGACTTTACGCATTTTGCCGCGATGAGTGCAGAAGAGATTAAAAAGACCGAAGAAATCGTGAACCGGAATATCCGGGCAGCGCTTCCTGTCGTTACCGAGGTGCTTCCTCTCGAAGAAGCGAGAAAACGCGGCGCGATGGCGCTCTTCGGCGAAAAATACGGCGAAACCGTCCGGGTTGTCACGATGGGCGAATCCGTGGAATTCTGCGGCGGCACGCATGTGAAAAACACGTCGGACATTATGAGCTTCAAGATCCTGTCGGAGTCCGGCATAGCGGCCGGCGTACGGAGAATTGAAGCGATTACAGGCGACAATGTGCTCGCCTACTACCGCAGGACAGAAGAAGAGCTTCAGTCGGCGGCGTCACTCCTGAAAACCAACACCGCGGGCCTCCTGCACCGGATCGAGACCCTTCTTTCCGAGAACAGGGCGCTGCAGTCCGAAAACGAGAGCCTGAAAGGGCAGCTTGCGAAAAACGCGGCTTCCGATATCTTACAGAAGGTACAGGATGTGAATGGCATAAAGGTGCTCTGTGCAAAGATCGACAACGTGGACGGAAATGAACTCCGGAACCTTTCCGATGATCTTCGCGAGAAATTGGGCGACTGCCTGATCCTTTTGGCATCCGGAAAAGACGGCCGCGTCAGCCTGATTGCGGCAGCGTCGGACGGCGCTGTTTCACGCGGCGCACATGCCGGAAACCTCATCAAAGCGATTGCAGGCCTTGTCGGCGGAGGCGGCGGAGGACGTCCGAACTTCGCGCAGGCGGGCGGAAAGAATCCTGCGGGCATTGATTTAGCGGTTGAAAAGGCTGCTGAGATTGCCGCATCCCAGATCGTATGAAGCGGGCACAAAAAGGACATTACGGGTATTTAAGGCAGCGGAAGACGAATCTCTTCGTTTTCTCGCTGGTCCTCGCCCTGATCATTGCCGGGATCGCAGTTTACGGCATCATTATGAAGGGCACCACGAAAAACTGGTACTCGATTATTGCCGCCATGCTCGTCATCCCGATGGCCATGCAGCTATCCACCCTGATCCCGATGCTGAAGCATAAGGACCGGCCGAAGGAGGAGTATGAACGAATCCGGGCGCTTGCGGGGAACGGAATCCTGGACACCGGGCTTCTGATTGCCGGAAAGGACGGGAAAGCCTTTGATCTTTCCTATGCATTCATCCATGAAAGCGGCATCTACTGCTTCATTCCGGATGAAAAGCAGAATGCACAGGAGACGGAAGAGTACCTGCGGAATTATTTACGGCTTTCAGAGGCGGACGGGGATCTGACAGTGTATAAAAACCTGAAAAGCTTTGAAAAACGCCTGCAGAACCTGCCTCCTTCCGACCGGGACGAGGCAGATGAGTATCTGCTGAAGCAGGAGGGCGTGCTTCGGGCAATCAGCATGTAAAGCATTTCGAATGGGTGCTGAACAGATACAAGTATTTTTTCAATGAACAAGACGGGGCATTTTCGTGATTGAGATAACTCTTGGACTGAATCAGTCGAATCAGCGGCTTGACAAGGTGCTGCAGCGGCATCTTCGCGAGGCGCCGGCCGGCTTTGTCTACAAAATGCTCCGGAAAAAGAATATCACCCTGAACGGGGAACGTGCGCTCGGAAACGAACAGACCGTGTTCGGCGATACGGTGCAGTTTTACCTGTCCGAGGAAACTTATCAGAAGATGCGCGGCGAACAGAAGCGCCAGAATGTCGAGGACATTTCCTTTCCGGAAATCTCGGTGCTTTATGAAGACAACGATGTCTGTATTTTTATCAAACCTGCGGGCATCCTTTCCCAGAAAGCCACGGAATTTGATGTCTCAGTCAACGAGTGGGTAATCTTCCGTGCACGCCGGAACGGTATCATTTCAGACTCCGATTTTGAATCCTTCCGGCCATCGGTCGTGAACCGCCTGGACCGGAACACTTCCGGGATCATGTGCGCGGGGCTTTCTCTTCGCGGGCTTCAGGTGCTTTCCGAACTCTTCCGGGAACATCAGGTCCGGAAATTTTACTATGCTGTTGCAGAAGGCCGGATCGAGGAACCGCAGGAATACCATTCCTGGCTTGTGAAGGACAGAAGCACCAACAAAGTCCGGATCTATGCGAAAAATGTCCACGGCGCCCAGAGTATCCGGACTGCTGTCTGGCCGGTTTCGGTGTATTCGGACCGGACGCTTCTTTTAGTGGAGATCTTCACCGGAAAGAGTCACCAGATCCGTGCGCAGCTTGCCGCTTCCGGTCATCCGATTCTCGGGGATCCGAAATACGGCGACCCTGCGTTCAACCGGAAATACGGCCAGATTACGCAGTGCCTCGCGGCCTGCAGGCTTGAATTTCCCGAAGACTGCGCGCTTCCCGCGCTTTCGGGCAGAGTATTTGAAATGGAGGCGCCCAAAGAGTGGCCACTTGGAACAGCAGGGGACTGAGAGGATCTTCCTTCGAGGAGATGATCAACTATACGATCGAGGATTACCGTGTCAGGAAGCTTGCTCTGATACAGAAGGTTCCGACACCGATCACACCGGTCAATATCGAACCAGAAAGCCGGCATATTACGCTTGCGTATTTCGATAAGCAGAGTACGGTCGACTATATCGGTGCGGTGCAGGGAATTCCGGTCTGCTTTGATGCGAAGGAATGCAAAACCGACACCTTCCCGCTTGCGAATGTCCATGAGCACCAGCTGAAATTCATGGAGGACATGGAGAAACAGGACGGGATCTCCTTTCTCCTGATCTACTATACCGAACGGAACGAAGTTTACTACCTGCCTTTCAGGGACCTTTATCGTTTCTGGAAGCGAATGGAAGCGGGCGGCCGGAAAAGTTTTACCTTTGATGAGATCGACCGGACCTACCGCGTCAGCCTGCGCCAGGATCTCTATGTGCATTTCCTGGATGCACTGCAGCTGGACCTTCTTTCCCGGGAGGAAAACTGAAACAGAAACTGATCCGTAAATTTCATATAGTTTTTGAGATGAAAGAGAGGTAACAATCATGATCTGCTCAAACTGCGGCAAAACCCTGAATGACGGTGCGAAGTTCTGCCCCTTCTGCGGAACGCCGACCGCGATGAAGCCGAAGGCTCCGGAACCGGGTCCTGTCTATACAGACCTGAATGTGACCGGACCGACGGTGCAGGCGGTAAATCCGGCGCCTTCGCAGCCGGTCCAGCCCGCTCCGGCACCTGTGAATCCCGCACCGGTGAATCAGGCTCCTGTCAATCCGACTCCGGTTTATACGGCTCCGGTGAATCAGGCTTCCGTGAATCCGGCGCCTGCAAATCCGCTTCCGACTCAGCCCGTGCAGCGGCCTGTACAGCCTGCTCCGGAACCGGCACCGAAAAAGAAGAAAAAATGGCTCGTTCCGGTTATCATTATCGGCGCAGTCACCCTGCTTCTTTTAGGCGGAGCGGCAGCCCTGTTCTTCTTCCTGTTCAACAACAAGACGGAAACCGTTGATATCAACGATTACCTGAAAGTCAGCTTCTCCGGCTACAACGGCTACGGCGAAGCGGAATGGACGCTTGATCAGGATCGCTTCGAAGAAGATTTTGCGGAAAAGCTGAAATGGAAAAAGCGCGGCGACTACGGCATGACTGCGCAGGAAGCAGTGCTGAACAGCGCATATCCTTCCCTCAGCGAATACTATGACCTTACAAACGGGGATAAGGTCATAGTGAAGTGGGATGTGAACGACACGATTTCCGAAGTAATCAACGTCGAGCTTGTCGCAGAGGACCAGACGATTACGGTCAGCGGACTGACGGAGCCGAAAGAAGTGGATCCGCTTGCGGATCTTGTCGTTGAGTTTGCCGGTTACAACGGCAAGGGACATGTCGAATCCGCCGAATACGCTTCTTCGGAAGTATGGCTGGAAAGCATTCCGCTGAACCAGGACTTCTCGACGCTTGATGAACTTTCCAACGGCGATACCGTCACCTTCTCCTTTGATCTGGAGGATTATACGCGCAGCTACCTGATCCGCGAATACGGTGTGCTTCCGACCGTTACCGAACGGACGATCACAGTTTCCGGTCTGCAGGATGTTGAAACCTTCGATCCCTTTGAGGGCATTGAGGTCATTTTCGCCGGCCGGAACGGCAGCGGCTATGTTTCCTCGATCAGCGTCATCAATGCAGACCCGGCATGCATGAACATTTACTACGATTACAGCTGGGACAGCAATTTCTCCAACGGCGATGAAATCGTGATCTCGATTGACGAAGAAGAATATACATCCGACTGGTTCCTGCAGGAATACGGCAAGATCGCGAATGTATTCGAAAAAACCTTTATCGTCTCCGGCCTGATTGAAGGGCTTCAGGATCTCTCGGATATTCCGCAGGACCAGATTGATGCATTCGATAACAGCGTCTGTACGGTCTATGCCGAAGATGTCATGCCGCAGTACGAGGAAATGGGCTTTACGATGCAGGATATCCTGCCGCTCGGCATGACCCTTCTCGTGCGGGAAGACCCGGAAAACACCGATACGGAGTATGAGAATATTCTGTACGCCTTCTATCAGGTGACAGTGAACGTCGAAGGAAGCGACAGTCCGGTCTATACCTATGTGCCGGCCTATGTGACGGATATCCCGGTAGACGACAACGGTGTGCCGCATCTGGAGTTTGACGGGGATTACACTTACATCGCAACGACTGAAGCGGTCCACATGGAGACCGAAGAATATTATCTCGACCTGACAGGCTTTGGGACCTTTGATGAGCTTCTCAAGGTGACATCTCCGGACTTCCTCGACCAGAACAAAGGCATGATCGAGGCAGGTTCCACGCTCGGAAAGGGCTGATCCCGTAAAAATGCTTGCAAAACCCGTGAAAATATGGTAGCATAAGGTTCACGGGTTTTCAGCCGGTGTGTCGGAATGGCAGACGATGCAGACTCAAAATCTGTTGTGGGCAACCACGTGCGGGTTCAAGTCCCGCCACCGGCATTGTTTCTATATAAAAAAGCAGCGAAAAGAAGAAAAATTCTGCTTGCATATCGCAGGGCTTTCTGCTATAATATCTGCCGTGCGTTGAAAAACAGAAGAATTTAGGAGAGAAATTATCATGGCTGGAACCGTAATCAGATATATTTTAATGAGCATTTTCGGACTGATCGGACTGATCCTGATCGTCATCATCATGCTTCAGGAAGGCAAGTCGGCAGGTCTTGGCACCATCGGCGGCATGGCCGATTCCTACTGGGAAAAGAACCGGTCGCGTTCCGCGGAAGGAAAGCTGGAAAAATTCACGAAGTTCGCTGCGATCGCATTCTTTGTGCTGGCTTTCGCGCTTGCATTCAACTTCTGATGATCTGTATTTAAGAAAATGCGCTCCGGGGAAGCTTTCCCGGAGCCTTTTTGAATCATAAAGGCAAAAACCGTCAAAAAAACAGTATGAAAGAGTCCAGAAAACTGATTGCAAACAATAAAAAGGCCTATCATGACTATTTCATTGAGGATACCTACGAATGCGGCATCGTGCTTTCGGGCACGGAGGTCAAATCGCTTCGCATGGGAAAGGGCAGCATCAAGGAAAGCTACGTCCGGATCCGGAATGAAGAAGTCGTGATTTTAGGCATGCATATCAGTCCCTATGAAAAAGGAAATATCTTCAACCGGGATCCTTTGCGGGAGCGGAAGCTTCTGATGCACAAAAAGGAAATCCGGAAGCTTCAGGGCAAGCTCACGGAAAAGGGCTATACCCTCGTGCCGCTGCAGGTATATTTCTCCGGAAGCCTTGTCAAGGTGGAGATCGCGCTTGCAAAGGGCAAAAAGCTTTACGACAAACGGGAAGCAATCGCGAAAAAGGACGCTATGCGGGATCTGGAACGCAGCTTCCGTGACCGGGAAAAACACGCATTCTGACAAAGAACAGCTAAAGGAGACCACAGAAAATGCCGGAATTAACTGAAAAAGCCCTGCGCCTGCAGAAAAACATCAACCAGGTGCTGATCGGAAAGGAAGAAACCGTACGGGATGTCGTCGCCTGTTTTCTTGCGGATGGCCATATCCTTTTAGAGGATGTGCCCGGTGTCGGCAAAACGACGCTTGCTTTAGCGCTGTCCCGCTCCTTAAACTGCAGTTTCGGCCGGATTCAGTTCACGCCGGACACGCTGCCGACGGATGTGACCGGCGGATCGGTTTACCGGATGCAGACCGGGGAGTTTGTCTATCAGCCCGGTCCTGTTATGAATCATGTCATCCTTGCAGATGAAATCAACCGTACCTCGCCCAAAACCCAGGCCGGCCTTCTGGAAGCGATGGAAGAGCGGCAGGTTTCCGTAGACGGCGAAGTATATCCTCTGCCGGAGCCTTTCCTTGTCATTGCGACGCAGAACCCGATCGAATATGTCGGCACCTATCCGCTGCCGGAAGCCCAGTTAGACCGCTTCATGATGAAGCTCTCGATCGGCTATCCCGCGGAGGAAGAGGAACTCCGGATGGCAGCGCGCTTCCTTTCCGGCCAGGCCTCGAAAAAAATCGAAGCCGTGCTGGAGCCCGAGGATATCCTTTCCATGCGGAAGGAAGTGTCCCAGATAACGGTATCCGAAAAGGTGCTTTCCTATGCGGAAACCATCATCGGCGCAACGCGTGCGGAAGAGGGCCTTGCACTCGGCGCGAGCCCGCGTGCCTTCCTGCATCTTTTAGCGGCTTCCCGTGCCATTGCCTATCTCGACGGGCGTGATTACGTGCGTCCGGATGATATCAAGGAACTCTCGCTGAAGGTGCTTTCACACAGGATGGTGCTGTCTTCGGAGGCCAGGATCCGCCGCGATACGGCGACGGATATCCTGAAGCGCCTGATTGGCCGTATCCGCGTCCCGGTATAAATCCATGAGTAAAAAAGAACGCCGGATCACGCTTGTGCACTGGCTGATCCTTCTTGCTTTATTTGCCGCATCCCTTGTCGCGATCAGCTTTTACGGCGGTACTGTCAGCTACAGCTTTTTCTTTGCTGTGCTTCTGGTCCCGCCGGTCTGTCTGATCTATCTTCTGATTGTTCTCTGGCGGTTTCGCATCTATCAGGAAATCGGCAGCCGGACCATTGTGTCCGGCGATCCGGTGTCCTATTTTTTTACCCTTCAGAATGAGGACCGGATTGCCTTTTCCTCTGTCCGTGTCCGTTTCTATTCAGACTTCTCACGGATTGAAAAACTTCCCGATAATCCCGAATACGAACTTCTCCCGAACGACAAATACACTTATGAGACCCGGCTGATCTGCAAATACCGCGGGGAATATGAGGTCGGCGTCCGGGATGTGATCCTGACGGATTTTCTGAAGCTTTTCAGGCTGCGCTACCGTTTCCCCGGGGCGATCAGCGCCTCTGTTCTCCCGAAAATCGTAGAAATTTCGGAGATCTCCGCGCTGAAAAACCTCCAGGCCCCGATTCTGATCGAACGTTACGACCAGGTGACGGAACCGGATTCCGTGCTTCGCGATTATGTGGCGGGCGATCCTGTGAAGCTGATCGGCTGGAAGAAGTCTGCCCGTGCGGGAAAGCTGAAGGTCCGGAACCTGATCCGCGAGGAACGGAACGGCGCCGCATTATTATTCAGCACCGAAAGACCGGACGGAGAAGACGCACAGGACTATATCCCGGCTGAAAACAAAGTCCTCGAGATCGTAATTGCCGTCTCTTTGTATGCGGCGGGAGAGAGCATTCCGCTGTCTTTGTGGCAGTCCGGGAAACGGGTTCCGCAAAAGATCGGCAGCATGTCTGATTTTGAGGATTACTATGCGAAAACGCCGGAAATCAGTTTCGGGCGGACAGGAGCACTTAAGACGCTGCTTTCAGATCCTGCTGTCAGCGGAGAAATTGCAGAACTTCCCGTGATTTTTATGGTGGACCGTAAGATTTCCGAGGAATTGTATTCGGCGGCGCTCCGCCTGTCCGAACAGGGGCATACGGTGATCCTCTATATCGTGACGGATGATACGCTTCCGGAGTACGCGGCCGGCGTGTCCGAGCGGCTGATGGTTGTGCCTGTCGGGACCGACCGGGACTTGAGGGAGGTGCTCTGATGGAAGACAGAAAAGCTTTCAGCCGGGGCAGCCTCACGGACCTGATCCGCTCCGAAGGCCTCTACCGTTTCCTGCTGTCTCTTCTGTACTGGGCGATTCTGTACATTTTCCTCGGACAGTACCTGAGACTGCCGGATTTCCACGGCTATCATGTGCTGACAGGCATTGCGGTGCTCCTGTCGCTGGGCCTTTTTTCCTCTGCGAAAGGACGGATCAAGAT
The DNA here is from genome assembly GCA_902803345.1 of uncultured Eubacteriales bacterium. The sequence goes on from CADCPV010000168.1 coordinate 9,968, forward strand.
CATGGTTGCCGCCTTTATCCTGGCAGGCATCATTCTGTTCGGCTCCATTGTCGAGTGGAAAAACTGTCTCGAAGTGTTCAAAGCCTGGCCGAAGTGGGCATTTTTCGGGGAGCTGGAAGAGAAAACTCATCTTGCAGGCTGTGAATGCATCCAGGCCGCGCTGATTGCAGCCGGCGCCTTCCTGCTTTCGCAGATTGTCTACAGGCATCCGATCCCGAAGGCCGTGATTTCGGCACTCTGCCTTGTCGGTCTCTTTGTCCTGATGGCCGCAGGGGTCCGGGTGCCGCATCTCGGATCGGTTATCGTGATCACGATCCTTCTGATGTCGATTGCGGAGCTTCTGCGTTCGCGCTGGAAAAAGCAGAAAACCGGCTCTTCACCGCGCTTTCTGATGTATATCATGCCGGCCTTCCTGTTGTACGGAGCACTGGTTTTTGCAATGCCGGCGCCGGAAAAACCCTATGACTGGGAGCTCTTCCGCAAAGCCTACAGCGCGGTTGAAGAGGGCGTGCGCAAATTCTCGCAGTCCCTGGTGCTGAATCACGGATCAGCCTACCGCTTCAGCTACAGCGGATTTTCCGAGGATTCTTCCCTGTCCGGAAATGTCCGTTCTTCCGATCAGGAAAACCTGCTCCTGAAATCCCGTACCGGGCTTCGTACGCCGCTGTATCTTTCAGGACGGGTTATGAGCCATTTCAACGGGCGTGACTGGACTGAGGATGATGAAGCTTCCGAGATGGACTATGCGGCGGATGCTTTCCAGACTTATCTTGCGGTAAGCCGCGCGGATCCCTCGTATCAGTCGGACTACCTGAACAATCTGGAGATGACTGTTTCCTACCGCTATATCAGGACGAATGCGGTCTTTGTGCCGCAGAAGACCAGTATCCTGCGATCGGAAGACGAGGAAAAGATTTTTGAAGACGAGAGCGGAAATCTGCGCTTCAACCGCAGAAAAGGCTACGGTACCGAATACACGGTCAAGTTCAGCCTGATGAATCTCGGAACCTCCTATTTCAGGGAGCTTCTTTCGACGCCGCAGGATCCCTATGATCCGGACTTTATTCACACCTTCTACAGAAGGTTCTCAGCGGCTGAGCCGGAGCTCACGGCACAGGATATCCAGGCCTACCGCGGGCACATGCACCAGCGCTTCCGCGAAACGCCCGAGATCTCGGAGGAACTCAGCGCGTATCTTTCGGAGGCGTACGAGGGTACGAAGAAAAAGTCCCTTGACCGGCTGCTCAGATTGGAACAGCTTCTGAGCTCCTATACCTATGATACCAGTCCCGGAAAGCTTCCTTCGGATGTGAAGGATGCTTCGGACTTCCTGGATTACTTCATGCTGGAAAAACGCGCCGGCTACTGTACGCATTTTGCGACGGCATTCGTGCTTTTGGCACGCGCTGAGGGCTATCCAGCGCGCTATGTCCAGGGCTTCCTGGTCCCGTCTTCAAACAGCACGGAGATTACGGTTATGTCGTCCATGTCCCACGCCTGGCCGGAAGTGTATTTTGACAACATCGGCTGGATTCCCTTTGAACCGACGCCGGGCTTCGGCTCCATGCGCTATTCCGGATGGAAGACGATCGCACGCGAGGGCGAAGAGAAGAACGGCAGCAGCGGGGACGGTGCGCCGCAGCCCGGACAGGAAGATTTCATGCCGGATCCGGAAGAATTCGATCCGGGCCTGATCACACCGCCGGAGGAAGAGGAGGAAGGATTCGATTATGAGATGCTGAGGCGGGTCCTTCGGGCGATCCTTCTTGCAGTCGGATTCCTGATTGCCTTCTTTATCCTGTTTATTGTGACGGAACGGCTGATCCGGAAGATTCGTTACCTTCGGAAAAACGATGAAGGGAAATACCTGATGCAGGCGCAGCAGCTTTTGCAGATGCTGTCGTTTCTGGGAACGAAGCGGCGAGAGGACGAAACGGTACGCGAACTTCGGGTCCGCGCGTCTTCCGAGCTTCAGATCCCCGAAGACGATATGGCTTTCCTGTCGGATTACGAAGCGCTTCTCTACGGCGGCAGTTTCCACAAGAAACGCGCGCTTTCGCTTCTTCAGACCGGAAACCGCCGGATCTCTTCCCTGATGCTGAAGAAAAAGCGGGTCAGGTATCTTTTGTTCAGGCTGATTTACGGCTGAAACCAGTTATCCCGGGCTGAAAAAGAGAGCCTCAGGATCCATTCATGATTGACACACCCATAAGGGCCGGTGCAGTGTAAGCTGTGCCGGTCCTTTTCTCTGTTCTGCAAGGTTTTTTGAACGGATACTTGCGGTTTAACCGAAGATATGCTATAATACCTCAGTTACGAACACAAGATGTAGTGGGAGGAATCTATGGCGAAGAAAAACAGCGCCGGCGAATACAATGCTTCCAGTATTACGGTACTGGAGGGCCTGGAGGCCGTCAGGCGCCGTCCGGGCATGTATATTGGTTCCACGGGGAGAACCGGCCTGAACCATCTGATTTACGAAATTGTCGACAACTCGGTCGACGAATATATGGCAGGCGCCTGCAGCAAGATCGAAGTCAGTCTTGAAGACGATGGCTCGGTCATTGTCTCAGACAACGGGCGCGGCATGCCGGTAGACCTGCATGAAAAAGGCGTCAGCGCAGAGCGCGTGATCCTGACGACGCTTCATGCGGGCGGAAAATTCGACAACAATGCCTATAAAACTTCCGGCGGCCTGCACGGCGTCGGTTCTTCCGCAGTCAATGCGCTGTCGGAGTATTTTGAGATCAAGATTCTGAGAAACGGCAAGATTTACTACGATTCCTACGAACGCGGCGTTCCGACCGTGGAACTTGAGAAAGGACTCCTGCCTGTGATCGGACGCACGAAAGAGACCGGTACGACAATCACTTTCAAGCCGGATCCGGAGATTTTTGAACATACGCGTTTCAAGGCAGACTGGGTCATGTCGCGTCTCCACGAGACTGCATACCTGAATCCGGGCCTCGTACTGGTTTTCCACAACAACCGCAAAGGCGAGGAGATGACGGAAACCTATCACGAGCCGGACGGACTTGCGGCCTACATCAGGGAACTCAACGAAGGCAAGGAGGCTGTTACCGAGATTATTCAGGTGAAAGGCCAGGCAGACGGCATCGAGATGGAGCTTGCGATGCAGTTTGTGAATACTTTTGAAGAAAGGATTCTCGGCTACTGCAACAATATTTTCAACTCCGAGGGCGGTACGCATGTGACCGGCTTCAAGACGCGTTTTACCCAGACAATCAACAATTACGCGAAGGAGCTCGGAATCCTGAAAGATCCGGCAAAGTTCACCGGTCCCGATACAAGATGCGGCATGACCTGCGTGCTCTCCCTGAAACATCCGGACCCTGTTTTTGAGGGCCAGACCAAGACGAAGCTCGGTTCTTCCGATGCGGCAAAGGCAGTCGTTACAATCACCGGAGAACAGTTCGAACTTTATTTTGACAAGCACCTGGAGACGCTGAAAAATGTCATCGCCTGCGCCGAAAAGTCTGCCAAGATCCGGAAAGCAGAGGAAAAGGCCAAATCGAACCTGCTGCCGAAGCAGAAGTTCAGTTTTGATTCCAACGGGAAGCTTTCGAACTGCGAGTCCCGGGATGCTTCGAAGTGCGAGATTTTCATCGTCGAGGGCGATTCCGCAGGCGGTTCCGCGAAAAATGCCCGGAACCGGACCTATCAGGCGATCATGCCGATCCGCGGAAAGATCCTGAACGTAGAAAAAGCGACGATCGACAAGGTGCTCGGGAATGCCGAGATCAAGACCCTGGTGCTCGCTCTGGGCTGCGGCTTCTCCGAAGGTTACGGCAATGATTTCGACATCTCGAAGCTGCGCTACGACAAGATCATTATCATGGCGGATGCCGATGTCGACGGCTCGCATATCAGCACGCTTCTGATGACGTTCTTCTACCGTTTCATGCCGGAGCTGATTTCGGAAGGCCACGTATACATTGCAATGCCGCCGCTTTACAAAGCGATTCCGAAGGGAAAAGGCGAGGAAGAGTACCTCTATGACGATGACGCTCTCCAGAAGTACCGCCGGACGCACAAAAACTTCACGCTGCAGCGCTACAAGGGCCTCGGCGAAATGGATGCAGAGCAGCTCTGGGAGACGACGCTCGATCCGGAGCGTCGCTTCCTGAAGCAGGTGACGATTGACGATGCGCTGATGGCCGACAAGGTGACGGAGCTTCTGATGGGCGCAGACGTCGAACCGCGCCGCGCCTATATTCAGGAGCACGCGAATGAAGCGATGTTAGATGTGTAAGATGAGCACGAAGTGCGGGTGCTGCATATCTTTCTGCAGAAGAAAGGGAAATATATGCCTGAAAGAATAATCTCCACCGAATATTCGGACGAGATGAGACAGTCTTTTATCAACTATTCGATGTCCGTCATCACCGACCGTGCTGTGCCGGACATCCGGGACGGTCTGAAACCGGTTCAGCGGCGTGTCCTGTATGCCATGAACGAGCTTGGGCTGAATTCCGACAAGCCGCACCGGAAATCCGCGCGTATTGTCGGTGATACGATGGGTAAATATCATCCCCACGGCGACAGCTCAATCTACGACGCGCTCGTGGTGCTTTCGCAGGATTTCAAGAAGGGCATGGCACTGATTGACGGCCACGGCAACTTCGGCTCGATCGAGGGCGACGGGGCTGCGGCGATGCGCTACACCGAAGCGCGGCTCAAGAAATTCACACAGGATGTATACCTCAAGGACCTCGACAAAAACACCGTTGATTTCATCCCGAATTTCGATGAAACCGAGAAAGAGCCCTCGGTCCTCCCGGTCCGGATCCCCAACTTCCTCGTAAACGGTTCGGAAGGCATCGCAGTCGGCATGACCACCTCGACGCCGCCGCACAACCTTGCCGAAGTCATCGATACGATGGAATACTTCATGGAGAAGCCGGAGGCCTCGACCGAAGAACTTCTGGAGCTTCTGCACGGCCCGGACTTCCCGACCGGCGGCATCGTGATCAACAAGTCAGACCTTTTGGAGATCTACTCGACAGGAAAAGGCCGGATCCGCTTAAGAGGAAAGGCTGAAATCGTTCCCGCGAAGCGGAAGAGCGACAAGGATCGGATCGTCATCACCGAGATTCCCTATACGATGATCGGCGCCGCGATCGGCAAGTTCCTGTCAGATGTCGCGGAACTGGTTGAAAAGAAAGTTTTCCCGGACATCGCGGATATCTCGAACCAGTCCGGCAAGGAAGGCATCCGGATCATTCTTGATCTGAAAGCCGGCGCGGATGCGGAGAAGATCCTGCAGGGGCTGTACAAGAAAACAAAATTAGAGGACACCTTCGGCGTCAACATGCTTGCGATCGTCGACGGAAAGCCGGAAGTGCTTAGTCTCAGGCGGATTTTAGAGGAAAACCTGAAGTTCCAGAAGGAACTGAACACCCGCAAGTACACGACGCTTCTTGAGAGGGAGCTCGCAAGAAAAGAAATCCAGGAAGGCCTGATCCGGGCAGTCGACGTGATCGATCTGATCATCGAAATCATCCGCGGATCGAAAAAACTCCAGACCGCAAAGGACTGCCTTGTCACCGGCGCGACCGAGGGAATCACCTTTAAATCCAAGGAATCCGAGAAGGCGGCGAAGGCGCTGCATTTCACCGAAAACCAGGCACAGGCGATCCTCGATCTGCGGCTTGCACGGCTTGTCGGACTCGAGATCCTCGCGCTGCAGAACGACTACAAGGAAACGCTTGACAAGATCCGCCGCTATGAAAAGATCCTGAAAAGCGAGAAGGAACTGATCCGCGTCATCCGTCAGGACTTAGAGGAAATCCGAAAAAACTACGCGCTCCCGCGCCGGACGGAGATCATCGATGCGGAGGAGGCGGTCTACGAGGAAGAGCCGGAGCAGATCCTGCCGGTCGTCTTCACGATGAACCGCTTCGGCTACGCCAAGATGTACGACCTCGGTTTCTACGAGAAGAATCGCGAGGCGATCCAGGAAGAAGCCCGGGAAATGGTCTTCTGCATGTCCAATTCGCGGATCTGCATGTTTACGGATTCCGGAAACTGCCATCAGCTTCGGATGCGCGACGTGCCGCTCTGCAGGCTCAAGGACAAGGGCATTCCGGTTGACAATATTTCCAATTATGATTCGGCGAAGGAAGCGATTCTTAAGATCGATTCCTATGAGAATTTGAAAGATAAAATCTTGCTATTTGCGACATCTCATGCTATGATAAAGCGAGTTGAAGCATCTGAGTTCGATTCTGTCAAGAAAACGATTGCGGCGACGAAACTGCTGCCGGACGATCAGCTTCTCTATATCGGCGAGGTCCACGGCACAGATACGGTGCTTGTGACGAGCGAACGGAATGTGCTTCGTTTCAAGACAGAAGAGATCTCGCTTTACAAAAAATCATCTGTCGGCGTACGCGGCATGAAGCTTGCGGATAATGAAACCATCACAGATGTGTATGATTTTGATCCGGGAGCGAAATTCACGGTCAAGATCGGAAAAACCAGGGTGAATCTGGCAGATGTCAAGCTGAAAAAGCGAGACGGAAAGCCAGAGCACATAAAGTAACAGGAGGAAGAGGAAGAAATGGCTGACGATAACAGAAATCTCGAGGATCAGTTAAATATTCTGTTTGACGACTTCGATGATGAAGTAGAAGAGATTTCGGAAAAAGCGGCAGAAACGGTTCAGAAAGCGGCTGAGCCCATCGTAGAAGTGAAGGCGCCGGAGAAAGCACCTTCCGTGAGCATTCCGACGCTGAATCTGGAGCGCCTTCAGGAGGAAAAAGCGGAACTGCCGAAAGAAACGGTTCCGGCTTTTGAGCTGCCGAAGGCAGAAGAGATTCCTGCACCGAAGGATGTGGTTCCGGATCTTGATGATACGGTCATCGACACGAAGGAACGCCGCCTGAATTTTGAGGATTTTGACTCTCTGATTCCTGAAGATGACGATGATGAGGCACCGATTGCCTATGAAGCGCCTGCTCCTGCTCCGAAAAAAGAGCCTGAAAAGCCCGCGCCGAAGAGGGAGATTCCGAAACCGGCGCCCAAAAAAGAAGCGCCGAAGTTCGATTTCGAGCCGCTTCCGGATGAGGACGAGGACCTCCCAGCGGATGATTTTTCGGATTATATTGATAAGCAGGCGGATGCGGACGATATCGATGCGGAATACATCGGTGATACACCCCAGTCCATGCGCAAAAAACGCGAGCAGGAGAAGGACCGTTCGACGCTGAAATCCGTCAATCAGACTTCCCGCCGCGACCCGAGACAGGCTTCCCGGGAAGAAATGAAGAAGGAATCCATCCGTTTCTGGATCTTCACGGCAATCGTTGCGCTGGTTGTTGCAGCGGCTGTGCTTCTGATCCTCAATAAGCGCGGCATTATCAAGCTGTTTGACCGGGAAACGACTACGGTTGCGGAATCCACGACGGAAGCTCCGACGACAACGGAAGCCCCGACCACAACGGAAGCCCCGACGACGACGGAAGAACCGACCACGGAAGAAACCACGACCGAGGAGCCGACGACAGAGGAAACCGCTCCGGCGGAAGGACCGGAGAGCGTTGCAGGCAATTACAACGATATGTTTATTGTCCGGTATTACGAGGACAATCCGGAGTTTACGCTGAAAGTCCGCGAGACACCGGTAGACGGCCAGGTAATCGGTCTCCTGCATTCTTATGAAGGCGGCGAAATCCTCGAAAACCTCGGGGACGGCTGGTTCAAGGTTTCCACAAGCGGCATCGAAGGATATCTTGCCGGAGATTATGTCATGTACGGCGACGAAGCGAAAGCAATTGCGGCGGAGCATGCGGTGGAAGGCGTCAGGGTCACGGCGGATGACAACCTGAATATCCGGATCTCTGCGAGCGCGGACTCCGAAAGCGTTGACGCGGCACCGCACGGCGCTGTGCTGGAGCTTTTGGAAGAAGCCGGTGATTTCTACCGGATCCGTTATGCAGGCGTTGTGGACGGCTATGTCAGCAAGGAATTTGCACAGCGCGGCTGGTTCCTGAAAGAAGCAACCCGGTATTATCCGGAATAAAATAAAAAAACTCTTGACAACTACGGGCAAAACCGTTATACTACTCAGGTGCGCCCAATTGTGAGGACGTACAGGGACAGGATAGATTATGCTGATTGATCTTTCGGAACTCCTGCCTTTTACGGAAGGCGAGAGAGAGTACCGGGTATCTTATGAACGGGGCAGCATTCTGGATTATGAGATTTCAGAAGCGCCGGAAACACTGCTTCGGATCGTACACCACCGCGGGAATTCTTTCGAAATCATGGGAACAGGCACTGTCAGGGTAATGATTCCCTGCGCAAGATGTCTTGAACCGGTCGAACAGACAATCCTGTTTACAGCAGACCGTGCATTTGACCTTCAGACAGGCCTGGATACGGACGGAGAAGCGTGTGAATTCCTTTTGGAGAACATGCTCGACACCGATGATATGATCGCGGATCTTGCGGTCATGAATCTGCCGATCCGGGTACTGTGCCGGGAAGACTGCAAAGGGCTCTGCGAAAAATGCGGCGCCAATCTGAATAACGGTCCCTGCGGATGCGGGGAGGAGCGTGCGCCGACCAGAATGGCCGATGCGATTGCGGCAGCCATGAATGCCGCGAAAAACAACAATCCGATCCGGCAGAAGCCGCGTAAAAAATGACAGGGTAAGGAGGTGTACGAAATGTCCATTTGTCCTAAGAATAGAACTTCCCGCGCACGGCGCGACAGCCGCAGAGCGAACTGGAAAATGAGTTCTGTTAATCTGGTGAAGTGCAGCCACTGCGGTGCTCTGATGAAGCCCCATTGTGTCTGCAAACAGTGCGGATACTACAACAAAAAGGAAATCATTAAACAGGAAGCATAAGATGCTCCCCCAAAAAGATCAGGCCCGTGACCGCAGCGTCGCGGGTCTCTTTTTTTCTTTACTTTCTGAGGAAAATGGATTATAGTATTCCTATCACGAATCAGGAAGGGTGCGCGTTCATGAACTGTGAAGAAGTCCATCAGCATTTTGACGCCTTCATAGACGACGAAATGTCGGTCAATGACACCGATGAATTTATCCGCCATATCGAACAGTGCCGGGACTGCTACGATGACCTGGAGGTTTACTACATGGTCTTAGCGGCTACCGGCGAGCTTTCCGAGTCGGATTTAGAGAGCTATGACCTGACGCATCTATTGCCGGATAAACTGAGTGCCGCGCGAAAATTCGTCCGGCGGCGCCAGCTGATTCGCTTCCTGACGGCTGCAGTTATCGTGATTCTTTTCATTGCTGCAGTCTATTTCATTTTCTATCTTACGAGGTAACGCATGGAAACCGGCAATTACCTGCTGCTGATCGACGGATCCAGCCTGCTTTCAACGCAGTTTTTCGGAAATCTTCCGAGAGAAATCCTTTTTGCAAAAACACCGGAAGAAAAAGAAAAGTACTTCCATAAAATCATGATGACTTCGGGCGGCGTCTATACGAACGCGGTCTACGGCTTTCTTCGGACGCTTTTCGCGATCTTACGAGA
>CADCPV010000169.1 GCA_902803345.1 uncultured Eubacteriales bacterium
ATCCCGCAGGCGAGTTCCGCGACTTACCTCCCGAAGAGCTTGATATCGCCGATGCCGAGATCCAGAAGCACCCGGTCCAAAGCCCCCTTCTCCTCTTCGCTGAGTCTCCAGTCGAAGGCCTTCACATTCTCCTCCGCCTGCTCGCGGTTCGCGACGCCGCAGAGCGCGGTGCCGACGAAATCCTGCTCACCGGTCCAGTTGATCGCAACCTGCGCAACCGGGCAGCCGTGCTTGTCGGCGATATTATCCATCACCGTGAGAAGCTTCAGGAATTTCTCAAAATTCTCTTCCTTATACAGATTGCGGTAGAAACCGCCGCGGATATCATGCGGATTCCATTCGGGCTTTTCGCGGATCGCGCCTGTGAGAAGGCCGGAACCGAGAGACCCGTAGGTCATGCTGTCGATTCCTTTGGATTTTGCCCAGCGCATCAGCTCTTCCATCTCGCGGTCGACCATAGAGAAAGGCGGCTGGATGATGTCGATCTGTGCCCATTCCATGGCTGCTTCGATCTGCTCCTTATTGTGATTCGAAAGGCCGATATAACGGATCACGCCGCGCTTTTTCAGCACGTTCAGGGCCGACATCGTCTCTGCGACATCGGTAAACGGATCCGGATAATGCTGGATATAAAAATCGATATAGTCAGTCCGAAGCAGCCGCAGCGACGCCGCCACTTCCCGCATAATATTCTTGTAGGAACCGCCTCCTCCGGTACGGGTTGCTGGCTTTGACATGTCCGGCACCAGGGAGAACTTGGTCGAAATCAGCACCTTGTCGCGGTCGAAATCCTGAATCGCTTCGCCGACGACGCGCTCCGAAGCGCCCCAGCCGTAGCAGGGTGCGGTATCAATCAGGTTCACGCCGCCCTGAAGACCGGCCTGAATGGCTTCGATCGCCTTGTCGCGGGCCTTCATAATCCCCTTCGTCGTGACCTTTCCGTCTTCCTTCTCGACATAGCCGTAGCTCTCGAGCTCCCCGGTCCCCCAGGTGCCGATCGCGAGCGCCGACACATCTACATTCGCATTGGTAAAGTGTTTGTAGAGCATAGCTGCCTCCTTCATTTGTTTTTCCTAACGGCGCCGATCCCCGCCGCAGGTTCTTACTCTTTTCTAAAACTATATCACTTCTTCTGAAAATACACAAGCCTTTATGCCCCGGCCTCCTCCGGTTTCTCCACAAATTCCCGAACCCGGAAACGAATCCGGTACTCACGAAGCGTCATGCCGGTTTCCTCTTTGAATTTCTTCCCGAGGTAACTCTGCGAAGCGAAACCGAAATAGTTTGTAATTTCCAGAAAACTGTAATCCGAATAAATCAGCATGTTTTTGACCAGAACCAGCTTTTGCCTCAGGATATATTCTCCGATCGTCACCCCTTCGTATTTTTTAAATACGGTAGAAAGATAGTTGGCGTTCAGGGCGAGATGCTCGGACATTTCCGACACGCGGATCTTTCCGTGAAGATGCTGGAAAATATAGTTCTTGCAGCGCTCCACATGCTCATTTTCTCCGCTTCGGAGCGCCGGCTTTCGTGCAGAACGGTAATCCCGGGCAGTCCGCGCATACAGAAATTCCGCTGTTCTTGCAAGATTGTTGGCTTCCGCAGAGGTTTTTGCCTGTTCGATCTGCGCAATAAACTGATCTGACATCGAAAAGGCCACTTCATACGGTACACCGCCCCGGATCGCCGCCCGGGAGGCAATTGTAATAATCACAATTGCTAAATTCTTACTGTGCCGCAGCGCATTGTCGGCAAGGATGCCTACGTCTCCCCAGTAGCTTTCCTGAAGGATATTCCGGAGGAGTTCCGGGTCTCCCTGTTCCACGGCCGCCATCTCCCGCACTTCTTCATCATAGGGGTTGTGCCATGCGCCGTTTTCGAGAATGCTGAAGACGACATTTGTCGCCGCGGACAGGGCCTCCGTCTTCAGAAGATGACGGATTTCGTTGTATTCCAGGATGTCCCGGAGCGACGGAATCGGCGAATCTTTCTCCCCGTCTTCTGCTGCAAGCCCCGGCATCAGCCTGAGAAGATTAA
>CADCPV010000170.1 GCA_902803345.1 uncultured Eubacteriales bacterium
AGAACTCGCCTGCGGGATCGTATGCTCCCGGCATATTCTTTACTGATTGATCCGAATTCTGACCGCGGTTTTGCTGCGGATTGTAAATGCGGGGCTGGCGTCCCGCGGAGTCAGTTTCGGGACTGAAGTGAGGGCAGTGTCGTTGAGGCTGAATTCCACGCTTGTCGTGTCGCTGATGATGCGAAGCATGTGTTCCGGTCCGCGGCGCGGCAGGAAAACCTCTGTCCGGACGGTATTGCTCCAGGGAAGCGGCGACAAGAAACCGCTGATCCGGACGCCTTCCGGGGAGGCATCGATCACAAGCCCCGGAAACTCTGCATGGTACGAAGGCTCATCGGATGCCTGAATGGTGATCATCGCGGCGGGAGAGGAGAGTGTTTCTGTCAGAATCAATGGATTTTCGGCACTTTCCGGGTCCGCAGTAAGCGCATATTCAGCGTGGGAGGGAAATGCTTTCCCGAATTCCGAAGCCGGCTTTGCGGCGAGGAAGTATTCTCCGTCAATGTATTTCAGAAACATTTCCTGTGGCGTACCCATGGAGCAGTTGTAAGGCACGCCGGGGATCGGACTCCGGTTCCAGGCCATACGGACGGTCGGCTGTCCTTTCTCCTGCCAGTAAATCTGTGCGGCGTAGCTCTCCGAATCAAAGGAGAGTTTTTTTGCATCCTGAACCGGGAAGAAGCCTTCTTGTTTCATCTCGCCGATCAGGTAGATGTCGCTTGCGCCTGTCAGGACCCAGAGTACCCGGCCATCCGGCGACACCAGCGGATAAAGGTTCGGACATTCGCGGTCCCTCCCGATCTGAAGTGTCTGAAGCATGGAAAAGTGCAGCAAATCCCGGGTTTCAAAGATTGCAAAGGAGGCATCCCGGTCGCTCAGATGCAGCGGGCAGAGATATCGGTCAAATTCTCTGTCATATACCAGTTTCGGGTCACGGTTTCCAGGCCCGATCTCAGGAATCACCGGGTTTTCAACATATTTAACAAGTGTCTTCCCGCCGTCTTCCGAGTATGCGAGACACTGCTCGAAATGTGTTCCGGCGCTTGTGTAGTAGAACAGCAGGCGTTTCTGGGGATCGCTTCTCAGGTTGAAAAGCCCGCTCCGGTTTTCCGGATCCGGGAGCGCGCAGCCTGAATACATCATACCCCGGTCATCCTGAAACAGCGCTTCTTCCTGCTGTTCCCAACAGAGAAGGTCCCGGCTTATCGCATGGCCCCAGTGCATATTTCCCCATTCCCGGCCGTAGGGATTGTGCTGGAAAAAGAGATGCCAGAGGCCGTCTGCGGTTCGCACGAGCCCATTCGGATCATTGATCCAGCCGCACTTTGCTGTAAAGTGCATCAGCGGACGCACAGAATCATCCGGAACCGGTTCCGTTTTATTTGAGAAAATCGGACAGAAGTTCGGATCACATAGTTCTTCCGGACAGAATTCCTCCTGGCCCAGGTTATCCGGGCAGGCATCCGATATGGAATTCCCTCGGACATAAGCCTGAATTGCCGCAAGATCCCGATATACCTGCATCGGACCGTGGTGGCCCTCCGATGATGTAAACATCCGAAGCTCCGTCGTTTTTCCCTGAAGGAGCCTGAGATCCGCATCATATACACAGTCATTGGCTTTCACATCATATGCCGCAAGGAACCAGTACACAAGTCTGTTCCCGTCGAAAAAGCAGAAATACCGTTCTTTTCCTTGATACCGTACCGGCACCTTCATATACCGCGCATCAATTGTCAGTCTCATAGTGCCTCCTGAAAAAGCATCGTCATTCTCAGCAATATTGCCTTATTTCATCACCAGTTCCCGATCCGAAGGAAGCCCGAAGGGCAGCCTGTCCGGGTGGTCCAGGTACCAATACGCGACGGTCGTATAGTCGTCGTAGCGCGGTCCGCCGTTTCTTGATCCGGTCGGGTTTTCCGCCGTAAAGCAGAAGGAGGAGCGGTTCTTCAGGTTCCATAATTCTGTCATAAAAACCTCCGAAAGAAAAACCGCCGCGGTTTCGTCCGCGGCGGTTCAGGTAATCTGTTTATTTCACTGTTACGCTTGTTACATGCGGGTTGATGCCGTTGTACCAGTACAGGAAACCTTCTACGTCGATCACATCGCCGACCTTCAGGTTTTCAACTGCCTTGTAAACATCGGTATCTTCGTTGCAGAGATAGTACTCTACGCAGAATTCGTAGGTCTCGCCGTCTTTGCTGACCTTGAAATACAGATCATCGGTCTTCTGGTCTGCATCCTTGTAAGCAAAGGCCGCGCCGTCGCCGTAATCTTCAACCGTGACATCACTGAACTTCACAAGCTGGTTCTGGTAGTTGACGATCTCATCGGTGCCTAAAGCGTCGGTAATGTCCAGCGCCTCAGCGACGAAGGTGTCGCCGTCATCGATGATTTCAAAGGTTGCGTCTGCAACTTCGATTTCGCCGCCCCATTCAGCTTTGTAGCCCTTGACCAGGATCTTGATGCCGGGAACGAGCTTGTTGTAGTCTTCCTCGGAGCAGGCTGCGCCGTACAGGAAGTAGCCGCCGTCACGGTCCTGCGTATAGATGGAAGCGGAATCCTGCCACCAGGACTGAGCAGCCTGGAAATAGGTCTCAATGGTGACTTCGGAATCGGTTTCGGCAGCCATGTAATCCGCATAGCTCATGATCTCGCCGGCTTCCGAAGCTTCACTGTGGGGCTTGACCGAAACGACGTGCGGGTTCGGTCCGTTGTACCAGTACAGGAATGCTTCAATGTCAATGACGTCGCCGACCTGAAGCGCTTCGACTGCCTTATAAACATCGGTTTCTTCATTGCAGAGATAATACTCTACACAGAAATCATAGCTCTTGCCGTCTTTATTGACTTTGAAATACAGGTCGTCGGTCTTTTCTTCCGCATTCTTGTAAGCGAAAGCCGCACCCTCGCCGTAGTCCTCAACGGTTACGCCGTTAAAAGCAACCAGACGGTTCTGGTAAACGATAAGATCCTCGCTGCCGAGAAGATTGGTTACATCCGTTGCAGAAGCGATGAAGGTATCGCCGTCGTCCATGATTTCAAAGTGCGAATCAACGATTTCGACTTCGCCGGACCATTCGGACTTGTAGCCGTTCACGAGAAGCTTCACGCCGGGAACGAGTTTAGCATAATCTTCCTCGGAGCAGGCAGCTTCGTACAGGAAGTACGCGCCGTCTTCATCCTGCAGATAGATGGTCGCTTTGTTGTCCCACCAGGACTGAGCAGCCTGGAAATAGCCCACGATCGTCACTTCCGTATCAAGATCTGCAGCAGCGTAATCCGCGTAGCTCATCACATCTAAACCGGATTCGTCGGAAGCTTCTTCCGTCTCTTCGATTTCCGTCTCAGTAGCCTCTGTCTCAGCGGCTTCCGTCTCGGTTTCCTTTTCTGTTGTTGTCGTTGTGGTGGCTTCTTCCTTCGTCGTCTCCGGTGCAGCTGTCGTGGTTTCTTCCTGCTTCTTCGTGCAGGCTGCAAGTGACAGCACCATCAGGGATGCAAGGAGCACCGCAAGTAATTTCTTTACCATGTTTTTCCTCCTCATTATGAAATGTGGGCAACTATTCAGCACCCCATTCGAAAAACCAAATGCTGCGTATTTGCCGCTTCGCAGTGCCGTTTTTCTCATGTGGTTACGTCGCCAGATTCAAAAAATCCGGTTTTCATGCAGGCATGAACCGTATTTTTCGCACCTGGCTCTGAATAGTTACAAATTCCCCTCTGCGGGCATGCAAAACACAGCCGGATTCACAAACCCGCACGCTATATTATAACGGTTTTTCCCGCAAAATCAAGCGGAAAATCAGATTTTATCAGGGTTTCACAGGAAATTCACGGATCCCGGAGAATTCGTTTTTCATCTTGCACTTTTCGGGAATAGTCTGTACAATACAGAACAGGCGGTTGAAGGTTTCGAGACCGCGAAGAACATGGGAAACGGAGACGACTGCGGCATGCACTTTGTCGATGCAAAAGGAATCCTCACCGGGAGCGGCGGCCATTACGGGATGAATATTTACCGGGGCTGCTCGCACGGCTGTATCTACTGCGACAGCCGGAGCAGATGCTATCAGTTTACGCACCCTTTTGAGAATATTGAGGTGAAGCAGAACGCGCCGGAACTTTTAGAGCAGGCGCTGAAATCAAAACGGAAAAAGTGCATGATTTCGACCGGCTCGATGTCTGATCCGTACATGCACTGCGAGGAAAAGCTGCGGCTGACAAGAAGATGCCTCGAGATCATCCTGCAGTACGGCTTCGGCGCGGCTGTCCAGACCAAATCCGACCGGATCCTGCAGGATATCGACCTTCTTTCGGCGATAAACCGGGAAACAAAGTGCGTGGTCCAGATGACGCTGACCACATACGACGATGAACTCTGCAGCATTCTGGAGCCAAACGTCTGCAATACGAAACGGCGCATCGAGGTGCTCGAAGAAATGCAGAAGCGCGGGATTCCGACCATTGTCTGGCTCACGCCGATCCTGCCGTTTCTGAACGATACGGAGGAAAATATCCGTACGATTTTAGAGGAATGTGCCCGCGTCGGCGTGAAGGGCGTGATTGATTTCGGCATGGGGCTGACGCTTCGGGAAGGAGACCGCGAATACTATTATGCCGCGCTCGACCGGCATTTCCCGGGCATGAAGGAGAAATACATCAAACGCTATGGAAATGCCTATGAAGTTCCGAGCCCGAATGCCGGAAAACTCATGGCAATCCTCCGGGAGATCTGTGAAAAGCATAACATGCTCTCAACGCCGGACGAATGTTTCTCCTATATGCAGGAGTTTCCCGAAAAATACAAACAAATGAGTCTGTTTGATCTGGAATGAAAAAACCGCCGCATCTGCGGCGGTTTTTCAGCAGGCAAAGCCTTTACTTTTTATATTTGCCTCTCAAAAACTGAATGAGGTAGTATCCGCCGATCAGTACCCAGGCGGCACCGAGAATCGCAAGAAGCATGATCGCGGTCTTCGGGAGGCGGCCAAGGGGCTTCCGGACAGGCGTACCGTTCTCATCCGACTTTACGATCTGGTCAAGATGGTAGAGCGAGGTGACTTCGCTGTAGAGATTCTCGATATAGGCGTCGTCGACGGTCTTCTTTCTGCGGACAGACTTTGTGACGTCTTCGATCAGTGCGCCTGCCGCGTCACGAAGGGAAGCGGAGCCGTTGAAGACCGGCGTCACGAAGGTGTTTTCCGTGTTCGCCATCAGAAGCTTCGAGGCCTTGATTTTCACTTCATAATGCTCGTCGTTGTCCTCACCCATCCGCGACAGATACTCCTGGTAAGCCGGAGTTTCCTGTGCTTTTGTCGTAACCGGCAGATAACCTTCTGTTTCGGAGTAGGCGATCTGTACGTCGTTTGACAAAAGGTACTGCGCAAAGAGCCAGGAGGCCAGCACTTCCTGCGAGTTTTCTTTGTTGAACACACAGACCGAAGGACCCTGGGAGATCATTTTCGGATTCTCGGGGTCGAACTGCGGAATCGGCAGCACCTCGGTTTCAAACTCGACCAGCGAGTCCTCGGCGATATCCAGAAGCGGCGCGTTCGTACCCATCCAGGTCGCGCCGGCCGTGGAGTCGACTGCGAAAATGCACTGGCCCGCGTTCAGGAAATTGGCAGGATAGCTGGAGATCTTGAAGGTCGAGAAAGCGCCGGTTTTCGCGTGCTCTGCAATCGTAAAGAGGTCCTGCTTCGTGGTGTCGTTGAAGATCAGGATATCGCCCGCATCCGTCGAGTAATCCGCGCCCTGCTGTTTCAGCATCTGGATCATCATGTTGTCGGTGGACTTGTAGATGAAGGGGATCATGACCTTCTGGCCGTTCACGGCAAAGGTTCCGTCCGCGTTCTTCTTCATCGCGGCTTCGGATACTTCCCAGACAAAGTCCCAGGTCAGGACCTCGGGAAGCTCATAGCCCAGCGCCTCGACATAGGTTTTATTGACATAGCAGGCTTCCGTCGATCGCATGTAGGGAAGCGCGTAGTAGTAGCCGCGGAAAGCGCATTCCGACAGGAACTGCGGAACGATCTGGTCCTGCCCGGGACCGTCGAAGCGGAGCGAAGTTCCCGCAAGGCCGTACTTTTTGTCGGACATGAGGTCATCGAGGGGGACGACGACATTCTGGCCCGTCAGGTATGTCGCGATGTGGTCGGGGTAGGTGATGCAGACATTCGGCGTCGTGCCGGTCTGGATGTTGGTGATGACGTCGTTGTAGATCTTGCCGTAGTCCGTGTACAGACGCATATTGACCGTGATGTTGGGATACAGCTTCTGGAAATCGTAAATCGCCTTGTCGTAAATCGCGGTCTGCGTTTTATTGGTGTCGTTTTTCGCCCAGAAGGTGATTTCATAGCGTGTCTCGGTGTCGAATTCCGCCGGAACTTCAAAGGCTGTCCGCTTTGTCGAACCATGACAGGACGTGAAGACGGAAAGTGAAGACAGGATCAGAATCAGCACAAGAAGCCGCGCCGAAGCCCGCAATACAGTCTTTTTCATCCCTTGGTACCTCCTCTCGAAACGCCTTCCATGATTTTTTTATGGAACAGCAGGAAAATGATGATCAGCGGAACGGAGATCACGACAACCGCAGCCATCATCGCGGGAATGTTCTCTCGGCCGAAGCCGTTTTCGCGGATCTCCTGGATGCCGTTTGACACCAGATAATAATTTGAATCATCTGTAATCAGCCGCGGCCAGACGTAGGAGTTCCAGCACTCGATGACCTTGAGGATGATGATGGTAATGATCGTCGGGCGGCAGATCGGAATCATCACCTTAAAGAGATACTTGATATCCCGCGTTCCGTCCACCTTGGCCGCATAGTACAGCTCATCCGGAACCTGTGCGAAATTCTCCCGCAGCAGGTAGATGTAGAAGACAGACGCGACCGAAGGGAGGATGAGGCCCTGGAAGGTATTCCGCATGCCCCAGTTCGTGATGGTGACGAAATTTGTAATGATTACGAGCTCATTCGGGATCATCATCAGTGCTAAAAACAGGGTGAAGACGAAGTCCCGTCCCTTAAACTGCAGCCGTGCAAAAGCATAGGCGGAAAGCACAATGACGATGACCATAAGGCCTGTCGTGACAATGGTATAGATAAAAGTATTTAAGAAGTAGCGCCCGAGATTGACGGTCGTAAAGGCGTCGATGTAGTTCTGCAGGGTCGGTGAAAGCGTGTAAAACTTCGGAATGTATTCGCTGTTGTAAGCGCTGTAGCTCTTGACGGAGCTCAGGATCATCCAGTAGAAGGGGAAGAGGACGATGAGGCCCCAGAGCGTGAGAAGCGTATAGAGGATCACGTTCCGCACTGTCTTTTTCACGGCGGCGCTGCGTTCGATTTTGGTCAGTTCCTGATTCGTATTCATCGGCCGCCTCCTTTACTTGTAAGTCACGTTGCGGCGGCTGACAGACAGGTTGATCACCGTAATGGTCAGCACGATCGCAAACAGGATGATGGCTGCGGCGGAAGCATAGGAGGGATATCCGCCGGAGTTTCCGTACAGCATGTCGTAAACATAGCCGACGATCGTATTCATGCCGGCCGAATTCAGGTCCGTTCCGAAGAGTGCAACCGCGTCCGAGTAGGCCTTGAATGCGCCGATAAAGCCGGTGATCACAAGGTAGAAGATCATCGGGCTGATCATCGGAAGCGTGATCTTCCGGAAAATCCGTCCCTTGGAAGTGCCGTCCACACGTGCCGCGTTGTAGTAGTCCTGGTTGACGGAGGCGAGGGCCGAAGTCAGGATCAGGATTTTGAAGGGCATGACGATCCAGACCGTGTAGAAGCACAGGACGAACATTTTCGCCCAGTAGGGACCGTCAATGAAGTCGACCGACTTTCCGCCGAACCAGTTGATCAGAAGGTTCACAAGGCCGTCCGAGTAGGCGGTTTTTTTGAAGAGAATCATGAAAACGAGGCCGACCGCGAGCGTATTCGTGACATAGGGCAGGAAGAAGACGGTCTGGTAGAGTTCCTTTAAGGGTTTGATCTGCGAGAGACCGACCGAGATCAGCAGCGCCAGAATCGTCGAAACCGGAACCGTAATGATCACGAGGATAAAGGTGTTTTTCACGGCCTGCATGAAGTAGGGATCGTGCAGGACGTAGGAGTAATTGTAAAGGCCGATGCCGAAGTAGCGCTGCGATGCCGAATTGTAGCCTTCTTCAAAAGAGTAGACAAAAACGTCCACCAGAGGATAGATCATGAAGAGACCCAAAAAGGCGATCGCAGGCAGGAGATACAGCCAGCCTTTGAAGCTTCTGTTTTCCATCCGGTCCTCCTTTATGCCTGCAGCTTGTTTCCGAGCGGTTTCTGGCTGCCAAAATAAATCCGTTCCTCCGTGTCGGCGGCGAACAGATGCACCTTGTAGGGCTTCAGCGAGAAGCGCACGACGGAAGAACCGGTGTCGACGGTATTTTCTGCGCTGATAATCGAGCGGATCTGTACGTTTTCACAGAAATCATGCTTCGAAATGACCGTGATGTCGCGGCCCATGACTTCGACGCCCGAGAGGTTCAGCGTTAAGGGCCCCTGCGGATCGAGAATGAAGCCTTCCGGCCGGATACCGACGAAAACGTCCTGGTCCGGGACACCCGGAACTTCCAGAACCGCTTCCTCGCCGATGTAGAGGTTTCCGCCGGTGACAAAGCCCTTGAAAACGTTGATCGGCGGGGTGCCCAAGAATTTCGCGACGAAGAGGTTCTTCGGATCGTCGTAAACGTCCTGCGGCTTTCCGATCTGCTGTACGAGGCCGGCGGACATGACAACGATCATGTCCGAGATGGACATGGCCTCTTCCTGGTCATGTGTCACGAAAATCGTCGTGACCTTCGTTTCCTGCTGGATCCGGCGGAGCTCTTCACGGGTCTGAAGCCGAAGCCGTGCGTCCAGGTTAGACAGCGGTTCGTCAAGTAAAAGCACGCGAGGCGTTTTTACAAGTGCCCGGGCGATTGCGACACGCTGCTGCTGGCCGCCGGAGAGTTCCGAAGGTTTTCTTGCCATCAGCTGGTCGATCTGTACGAGCTTCGCAGCCTCCAGTGCCTTTTCCTGCATGGCCTGCTTCGTCATTTTTTCTTTTCCGCGGAGATTTCCGAGGGGGAACATGATGTTTTCCTCGACGGTCAGGTGCGGATAGAGTGCATAGTTCTGGAAAACCAGTCCGACGCCCCGATGCTCCGGCTCTAATTTGGTCACATCCAGATCGCCGAAGAAAATTTTCCCTTCGGAAGGCTTCTGCAGACCGGAGATCAGATTCAGCGTCGTGGACTTTCCGCATCCGGACGGCCCTAAAAGTCCGATCAGTTTTCCGTCCGGGATTTCAAAGTCAAAATCATTCACTGCAATGACGTCCGCTCCGCCCTTGTTGCGGTTCGGAAATCTTTTTGTGAGATGCTCAAGTACTACCTTCATTTGCCCCTCCTCTAATCACGGGAATCCCAGCTTTTCATGCGGGTGCATGAGGCGGATTTCATTTCTTGAATCATAACAGAAGCACCGCGAAAAATCAAGTAGAGGAGCGGAACTGAGCGCAGTCATTTTTGTAAAAAAAGAGCCCAGACAGAGATCTCTGGCCGGGCTGTGGTTTCGGAAACGCCTGCAGGCTGCTTCCGCTTACTTTTTCTCTTTGCTCCGCTTGTCGTTGATGATCTGCATCTCTTTTGCGGAAATTTCAGTTACATGGTTCTCTTTTGCCCAGGAGACGCAGCCCCGGAGCACGGTCGGGAGGAAAATGCGCGGGACATTGACGATCATTTCCAGCGCGTCGTCCGTGAAATGCACCGAGGGATCGATCCGGTCCGCGGCATAGCGGACAGAAGCAAGCGTGGTTTTCCGGACAGGAAGAAGTTCTGCAATCATGCGGCGGTGTTTATGAAACCAGAAGTTTTTGGAATCCCGGTAGCCATAGTCGACGGGACAGGGCGGGAAATCCTTTTTCGTCACACCGTTCACGATCGCGTTCCAGTACTTTTCCTTCATCAGGATTTTATCAACCCGAAGGATGAAATGTGCGCCGTAAGGCGAGGTGATTCCGTTGAAATCGCGGTATTTCTCCTGCTCGTAGTGATCGGCGCCTTCCGGAAGAGGTCCGTCAAGACACGCGTCATCAAGCTCGTCCATCCAGGTGCATTCGATGACCTGGAAAGCCTCTGCGACGACCTTTGGATAGCTGCCCTTCGGGTCGGATGCCTGCATCAGCCCGTCCTCAAGCGTCAGCGCGAAATCCTTCATCTTTTCGGCGGTCGTATCGCCCGGCCATCCGAGGCGCACCGCCTCTTTGAAATATTTCGGGTCATCCGTGATGAAGTTCAGGGCAGCCTTTTTCCGTTTCAGGATGTTCTGCGCGGTATTGGAGGAATTCCGGCAGCAGAGAAGCATGGCATAATAGTCCTTCCCGGCGATGTAATAGGGCTGCACGAGCGAATAGGAACCGCAGTTGGTCTGCCCGTCGTCGGAAAGCGTGCTGACAAGCACCACCGGCATCGGGAAGAAAAGCGAGGTCTGGTAGAAATTGTCGACGATCCGAAGATCCTTAAAACTGGACATCATTTGCCTCCTTACAAGAGATCAAGAAACGCTTCATAGTCTTTCCGGGAAAGGTCTGTGCCGATTGCGGCTGTGATCAGAATCTCCCCGAAAACTGCCAGAAGTTCAGGGCTGATGGGACAGTTGAAGCGCACAAACAGTGTGCTGATGCGTTCAGTCAGGGCGGAGCGGAAGCGCATGTGAAAACTTGCCCGCGCGCTCTCATAGCGCGATCCGCGGCCGAAGGCGATCCAGACAGATTCGAAGATCTGGATAAAAGACCGAAGTTCCCGGTATATCTCGCGGCAGCCTTCTTTCAGGTCCGGCGCCTCTTCGGCCGTCCGGTCCATCTCCTGAAGCGTATTCTGCCAGTCCTCCGACATTACCGCCGCGATAACGGCTTCCTTGGTCGGGAAGTAGTTGTAAACGGTTCCGGTCGCGATTCCGACTTTTGTCGAAAGCGCCCGGATCGAGAAACTTTCGTTCTGAAGCAGCATTTCCTTTGCGGCTGAGATGATCTGCTCATGGACATCACCCAGGTCTTTTGGCATCGAATTGCCTCCTTTGTTTATGACGTGAACATGTTCATTTTACAATGATTTTTACCGAAACGCAAGCATAAATCCTGAAAAAGGTTCTTTCTTTTTCAGGGGCTGCGTGTTATGATATCAGAAATACGCGGAACTCGCCTGCGGGATGGTGCTGCCCCTTCGGTGACGGTTCCAGGTCACCTCAGAAGCAGCACCATAACCCTCGGCTCGAGGATATGGCGGCCGGGAATTGTGGAACTCGCCTGCGGGATCGCGCTGCCCGTCATACACAAAGTATCAAAGTTCGAAAAGAAAGGAAGCTCGCATGAGTATTTACGAAGAGCGGAAAAGTATCCGAAAATATAAACCCGACATGATTCCGGA
>CADCPV010000171.1 GCA_902803345.1 uncultured Eubacteriales bacterium
ACCTGATTCATCAGGATGTTGAAGAATTCACTGGTCGGCGCGTTGGTCAGCGCATCTGCATTTACCTTGGAGTCGTCCTCGTCCTCTTTGCCGTTTCCGTACATGCCGCGTCCTTTCGCAACCATCACCGCAAGCATCAGGTTGGCGCCGATTGTGACCGGCCGGGACGCATCGAGGGAACGCACATAATCCGCCATTTCTTCACAGATCTTCTGTCCGAAATCCGCGCCGAGATCGGAGATTTCATTGCCGATCGAATAAAGGATGACCGAGGGGTGCGAATAGTCCTTGTCGATCATGGCCTTCGTGTCTTCTTTCCAGTACTGTTCGAAATCCTCCTTTGCGTAATCATAGGGATTCTTGTGGATCATCCACATGTCGAAACTCTCGTCCATGATATACATGCCAAGCCGGTCGCAGGCATCGAGCATTGTTTTCGAGACCGGATTGTGCGCCGAACGGATCGCATTGAAACCGGCTTCCTTCAGGATACGGATCCGGCGTTCTTCTGCATCCGGATAAGCTGCCGCGCCGAGGATTCCGTTGTCGTGATGAATGCAGGCGCCGCGAAGCAGGGTTTCTTTCCCGTTGACAAAGAGGCCTTTTCCGCTCCATTCAAGTGTCCGGATGCCGAACCGTGTCTCGGCGGAGTCGATCACGGCGCCATCCGAAAGAAGCTGTACACGGCAGCGGTAGAGGTTCGGGGTTTCATCCGACCAGAGCTTTGCATCCGGGATTGTCAGAACGGCTTCGGCGCCTTCCGCGGACGCGATCGGATCATCACTCTCTGAATCGGCGAATACTTCCACACGGACAGCCGGTGCATTTTCCGAAGAAAGATCAGAGGCACAGCAAACTTCGACGCGGATCTGGTCCTCGTTCCGCGTCGTAATGCGGATACCGTCCGGAAGGATGCCGCATTTCGGCCCGATGTGAAGCCAGACCGGACGGATGATGCCGGAACCGGAATACCAGCGGCTGTTTGGGGCCTCGGAGTTGTCGGCAATGATCGTGAGTTTGTTTTCTCCTTCGAAATCAAGTGCTTCACTGATCTCGGTATAGAAGCCGGTATAGCCGTAGGCGTGGGTATTCAGTTCCTTGCCGTTCAGAAGCACGGTGGCATTCTTGTAAACCGCTTCGCACTCCAGGAGCACCAGCTGATCCTTCCATGCGGGATCTGCGGAGAAATTCTTCCGGTAAAGGTATTTCCCGGGCAGGAAATATCCGCAGGCTGCACCGGCCGGAGAATCTTTTTCGCGCTTTTCGTAGATCATGCAGTCATGCGGCAGGGAAATGGGGTGACGGACGCCGGTTCCGTCGCGTTCGACGGTCCAGTTCAGGTTCATATCCAATCTTTTCATTTTGCAATCTCCTGTGCTTTATGGTGTTTCAAACAGTTTTTGAACAGTTTCTATAAATCCATTATAGAAAACAATATCGCAGGCGGCAACAGCAGAACCGATCATTTCTGTCAAAAAATCGCTTTTATAAACGGAACAGGTCAGTCAGGAGACCGTCCATCTGCCGGAAGATCCGCAGGGAAGCACAAGCCCGGTCGTTTTGACCGGAAGGCCGATTTCGGAGGCATCGACAGAGCCGCCGAAACGGGACTGTACTTCAAGCCCCAAAAGGTAGGACAGCACCGAAGGCGCGAAGCCGGTCGTGTAGGAATTCAGGAGCACAAACAGCGGGTCGTCCGACAGAAGCTGTACCGAGAGTTTCAGGAAGGGATGGAACATGTCTTCGATTTTCCAGATTTCGCCTTTCGGGCCGCGGCCGTAACTGGGCGGATCCATGATAATTGCATCGTATTTGTTTCCGCGCCGGATTTCACGCTCGACAAATTTCTGGCAGTCGTCGACAAGCCAGCGGATGGGACAAGCGGAGAGGCCGGAGGCCTCCGCATTTTCCTTTGCCCAGGAGACCATACCCTTCGAGGCGTCGACGTGTGTCACGGAGGCGCCGGCCGCGGCTGCGGCAAGTGTTGCGCCGCCGGTGTAGGCAAAGAGATTCAGGACCTTTACGGATTTCCCTGCATCAACGCGCTTTCGGATCAGTTCCGAGAACCAGTCCCAGTTTGCGGCCTGTTCCGGGAAGAGCCCGGTATGCTTGAAACTGAAGGGCTTCAGGTTAAAGCGCAGCGCACCGTACCCGATCTGCCATTCCTCCGGCAGGTCGAAAAACTCCCACTGCCCGCCGCCTTTCGCGCTCCGGTGGTAATGTGCGTTCAGCTTTTTCCACTCCGGCGCTTTCTGCACATTCTGCCAGATCACCTGCGGATCCGGCCGCCGCAGGATATACTTCCCCCAGCGCTCCAGCTTGTCGCCGTCGGAGCAGTCCAGGACCTCATAATCTTTCCATTGATCAGCAAGAAACATACCGTTACACCCGAACTGCGCCCAGCACCTTTCCGATGCTTTCGTGGAAGACAAGAACCGCTTCGGAATCCATCGGCGTTTCGTCGCGGTTGATAATGACGAGGTTTTCGCCCCGGAAATACCGCACGAAGGAAGCCGCGGGATAGACCGTGAGCGAGGTGCCGGCAATGATCAGCATGTCTGCTTCCTCGATCGCCCGGATCGCGCCGTAGACGGCATCATCCGGAAGCGCTTCTCCATAGAGTGTCACATCCGGCCGAACCATCCGCCCGCATTTGGGGCAGTGGGGGATCGCTTCTTTGGACTCCAGGATAAAATCCGCCGGGAGTTCATGGTGCGCATGCCCGGTGCAGTAGTTCCGGAAGGTCGTTCCGTGAATGTTGTAGACCGTTTTGCTGCCGGCTTTCTCATGAAGCCCGTCGATGTTCTGCGTTACAATGGCCGAGAGCTTGCCGGCCCGTTCCATCTCCGCAAGCTTGTAGTGTGCCGCGTTCGGTTCAATATTGCGGACATCCAGCTTCTGGCGGTAGAATTCGAAAAAGACCTTCGGCTCGTCAAAGAGGCAGTCGTGGGACAGCAGATATTCCGGCGAATAGTCCGCAAACTGCACATCCGGCTTGTTGTAAAGGCCGTCTTTGCTGCGGAAGTCCGGAATGCCGGATTCAGTGGAAACACCCGCGCCGCCGAAGAAGACAATGCGCGCGGAGCTGTCGATCATCTCCTGAAGGGCAGCGGTTTTTTCTTCGCCGCTGAGGCCATGGCAGTAAGCACGGCGTTCTCTTGCGCTGTGAAATTCTTTCATAAACATACTCCTTTCACCCGAAGGGGCATCGTGGGAAGTTCGTTGTTTCTAATTTAAGTATAACCCGTAAAACAGGGAAAATCAAGGGAAAAAGCCCCGGGGTACGGCGCTTTCAGACAGGGCATTGAAAGTGCGGCCGGCATGTGGTATGATCAGAAAAACGCGTGAAACGAGGAAACAGTCATGAACTATGTCTATCTGCTGCGCTGTGCCGACGGCACCCTTTACTGCGGCTGGACAAATGATCTTCCGGCCCGAGTCGCTGCGCACAACAGCGGTTCCGGCGCGAAATATACGCGCTCCCGCCTCCCCGTGGAACTCGTGTATTTTGAGGAATACGAAGACAGGCAGGAAGCGATGAGTCGGGAGTGGCACATTAAGCATATGAGCCGGGTGCAGAAGCTGAGGCTGGTTGAAGAAAAGCAGCGTGATGTGATCGGGAAGCCGGCAGCAGACAGGAAAGGAGTTTCTGAAATGAACGATACAATCAGGCTTGTCACCGAAGAAGACTACGACGCGCTCTTTAAACTCTGGAACAGCAGCCCGGAGAGCCGCAGAGCTTTAAATCCCATAGACGACAGCCGCGAAGGGATCGCAAAATATCTGAAGCGGAACCCCAAAACCTGCTTTGCAGCCGTGTCAGAGGGCCGGATCATCGGAGTAATCCTGTCGGGTCATGACGGCCGACGCGGAATCATTCATCATCTGTGCGTTCATCCCGACTTCCGCCGCATGGGTATCGCGAAACACCTGGTTTCTTCGGCGGAAGAGGCCCTTCAGAAAGAAGGAATCCAGAAAGTGTTCGGGCTGGTATTCAAAGACAACGATACGGCAAACGCTTTCTGGGAAGCGCAGGGCTACCCGGCCCGGACAAACCTGAATTACCGGAACAAAAGCCTGAACGAAAACATCCCCACAGGAGAATAAACAGAAAACGCCCCGGGAATTGCCAGAACGGCTCTCCCGGGGCGTTTTCCGTAAAGTCTTCAGATATGGATGCAGGCCTGGAAAGCCTGGTTCACGGCCTCAGCGATTGCGCCGGCCTTGTTGTTACAGTCGCCGATGATCGCGACACTTGTTTCGGGGCAGGAGTGGCGCAGCGAATCGACAAGTTCGAGCCTGGGCCGGATGCCCATCGCAAGAAGGACCGTGTCGGCCTTGATCTCCCGAAGTTCACCGGTATTGACATCCTTCGCAACGACGCAGTTATCCCGGACTTCCTGAAGCGCGGTTTCATAGAACAGATCAAAATGCACTTCGCCTTCATTCCGCTTCTTCAGAATATCCCGTCCGCCGCGGGAATTGAACATTGCGCGGCGCGCATCGAGCATTTCAATCACCGTGACTTTCTTTCCCTGTTCGGCATAATCCAGCGCTGCTTCGAGGCCGACCTGACCGGCACCGATCACGACGACTTCATCTCCGACCGGCGCGAGGCCGCGTTCTGCATCGGGTGCCCAGAAGACGTTGGGCTTATGGATGCCCGGGATCTTTTCGGGCACAACCGGTTCGCCGCCGACGGCGATCACGACTGCATCATACTGCTCCCGGTCCAGAAGTTCTTTGGTGCATTCCGTATTCAGGAGGATTTTCGCCCCGCGCTCCCGGCACTTTTGGGCCATATGGAGCATCCATTTCAGGTAATCGCGCACATCGACCTTGAAGGGCGGTGCTGCAGCCCCGATCACGTTTCCTCCAAGCTCTGAGCTCTTTTCGTAGAGTGTCACGTCGTGGCCGCGGTCGAGAAGCGTCTGCATGGCCTGAATGCCGCCGGGACCGCCGCCGACAATCGCAACCCGCTTTTTTACAGGGGCTTTCGGCACGACACCGTCCCGGAGTTCCGAGGTCATCGCGGACATGGGGTTGATCGCACAGTAGATCGGCTTCGGAATCATCAGGTGGTTCATGCAGGCATTGCAGCGCAGGCAGGGACGGCGGTCTTCGGGCCGGTCTTCCGCGTATTTTCGCGGCATATCCGGGTCGGCCATCAGCGGGCGGCACATCGAGACGAAATCCGCCCATCCATTCGCAATGATTTCCTCCGCATAGTCAAGGCTCATGATCGAACCGACGGTATTCACTAAAAGGTCCGGATAGCGCGCCTTGATGTCCCGTGCGTAATGGACATTGAAGCAGTGGTCCATCAGGTAATTCTGGCACCAGTAGTTGAAGTAGGCCATATTGAAGTCGGAGTGGAGTCCGGCGGAAACATGCAGGATATCGATGTGGTCCTTGAGGTAGCCGATCATTTCCAGTGTTTCGTCGAAATGCATGCCCTCCGGCGCGATCTCGTCGGCAGAGATGCGGAATTCGATGACGAAATTCTCGCCGCAGTGCCTGCGGATCGCATCGCAGACCTCAATTGCGAAGCGGGCGCGTTTTTTCGTATCACCGCCGTACTCATCGGTACGCTTGTTGTACAGCGGACTCATGAACTGGCTGATCAGGTTGCCGTGACCGCCGTGCACCAGCACAATATCCATGCCGGCGCGCTTCATTCTGCCGGCTGCTGCGCCGAATTTCTCGACAGTTTCCTGGATCTTTTCCTTTGTCATTTCGATGCAGGGCATGGGCTCACGGTTGTTCATGGCAGCCGCCCGGCGCTCATTGTCGGAGATCCGGGGAGAAGCGGAGTAGGGCAGATGGCCTACCGTTTCGAAGCGGGTGTTTTCGCCATTGTGCACGATTTCAAAGGAAGCATGGCAGGCATACTGTTTCCCCATGTCGGCATACCAGGACATCGGGAGAATGCCGCGGTCCTGATTCATGTTGAGCTGGAAAGCCTCGTCCCGGCTCTCATTAAAGTCGATGGAGCAGTTGCCGGCGTATAAAGTGCAGACGCCGCCGCGGGCGAACATCCGGAACCAGTCAACGAAATCATGCGTGACAAGCCCGTCCTCGCTTGCAAGGTTCGGGGAGGGCGGCGCCAGCGTGACGCGGTTTTTGAAATCGATGCCGCGGATGCGGATCGGCTGGAATACGTGGGAATATTTGGAACCCATAGTGAATATCCTCCTGAGAATGCTCTGTGAGATCATTTTACTTTCTTTTCACATAAAGTGCAAGGCCTGATCGGTGATTCACGAAATCTTTCTTGCAACCGACGGAGACAGATGGTATACTTCTGATAAGGCAGCGCTGTTTCTGATCCTGACAGGAACCGGCTGCATGAATTTGAAGGAGCGACAGTGATGAAAATATTATGTGTCGGCGAAATGCTGATTGATTTTACCCCGGTTCCGGGAATGGATAATACGTACACGGCGAATCCGGGCGGCGCGCCTGCAAATGTGGCAGTGAGTGCAGCACGTTCCGAAATCGATGCGGGTTTTTTAGGGAAGCTCGGAAACGATGATTTCGGGAAGCTTCTCATGAATACGCTGAAATCGGACGGCGTGGAGATCCTCGCACCGGAACTCACGGATGAAGCCACAACGACGCTGGCTTTTGTGACGCTCGACAGCCGGGGCGACCGTTCCTTTACCTTTGCCCGGAAGCCTGGCGCGGATATGCTTCTCTGTGAAGAGGATGTACTGAAGGTGGACTTTTCCGCATGGGATATCGTGCATGTGGGTTCCGTCAGCCAGTCGGGACGCCCGGAACGGGACGCGGTGCTTTTGGCGCTTCAAAAGGCGAAGGAACATCAGAAGCTGGTCAGTTTTGACATCAACTACCGCGACAAAATCTGGGGCATTGAGGACTGCAGGAAAGAAGCGGAGAAGATTTACCCGCTTGCGGATTTTCTGAAGATTTCCGAGGAAGAACTGATTTTTGTGGGCGGGGAGGAGAATATTCCGGCCTTTATGAAGCAGTATGAGATTGCAGTCGTAGTGCTTACGCGCGGCGGAGACGGCGCGAGGATCTACTTTGACGACCAGGCCTGCAATATTGCGTCGATGAAGGTGAAAGTCGTGGATACAACCGGGGCAGGCGATGCCTACTGGGGCGGTTTTTTGTCGAGCCTTCTTCGGCAAGGCGTCCGGAGCGTTTCGGACCTGACGCTGGAAAAGCTTGCAGCAGCAGGCCGGTACGGGGCCGCATCCGGCGGACTCTGCGTGCAGAAACCGGGCGGAATTCCGGCGCTTCCGACAAAGCAGGAGATTGAGGCGGTATTGGAATAATCAGGAACACAGCAGACGGGAAAGGAGCCGGAGATGGACAGAAAATACAGGATCGACACAGCAGAAAACCGAGCGTTTCTTCGAGAGAACGCAAAGGCACTTTTA
Organism: uncultured Eubacteriales bacterium; assembly: GCA_902803345.1. The sequence continues at coordinate 7,407 of CADCPV010000171.1, forward strand.
GATTTCGGACGGCGCTTCCCTTCGCCGGGCGGCGGATCGTATTATCTCGGAGACGACGGAACACCCTGGAAGGACCGGAACCGGGAGACCTGGATTACGAGCCGTATGGTACACGTTTACAGCATCGGTGCGATGATGGGCGATCCGGGAAGCGCAGAGCTTGCCGAAGAGGCAATCAAGGGACTTTTAGGGGAACTGCATGATCCGAAAAACGGCGGCTGGTACGCAGGGCTGACGGCGGACAATGAAATCGTTCCGGACAAACAGTGCTATGCACATGCTTTTGTCATCCTTGCCGCGACGAGCGCCGGCCTTGCGGGGATCGAAGGCGCAAAGGAACTCCTTCCGATGGCGCTTGAAACCTACGACCGGTATTTCTGGAATGAGGATCTGGGCCTTTCTTCGGATACCTGGAATACGGAATTTACGGAGCTTTCAGATTATCGCGGCGTGAATGCCAACATGCATACGGTAGAAGCATTCCTGGCAGCGGCCGACAGTCTCGGCAAGCTGGGCTATCCGGAGGACATTGCGAGGAAGTACCGGGTCCGCGCCGGCCGGATCATTGACCATGTGATCGGGTGGGCAAAGGAGAATGAATACCGGATTCCGGAGCATTTCACACCCGACTGGGTTCCGGAGCTGGAGAAAAACCGCGAAAAGCCGGATGATCCCTTCAAACCATACGGTGCAACGCCGGGGCACGGAATCGAATGGGCGCGCCTGATTGTGCAGTGGGCCACTTCGGCCGGCATCGATCCGAAACCCTATATCGATGCGGCCTGCAGGCTTTATGAACGGGCGATCGGGGACGGCTGGAATGCAGACGGAGCACCGGGCATCGTTTATACGACAGACTGGAGCGGAAAACCGGTTGTCCACGACCGGATGCACTGGACACTCGCGGAAGCAATTAATACCTCGGCGGTCCTGTACCGGGTCACCGGGAAAGAGCAATATGCAGAAGATTACAGCGCGTTCATGAAATATCTGGACGAAACGGTTCTGGACCATTCCTGCGGCTCCTGGTACCATCAGCTGGATGAACACAACCGCCTGAAAGGAACCGTCTGGCCCGGAAAGTCCGACCTCTACCACGCTTTCCAGGCGATGTTGATTCCCTACAGCCGTACGGATCTTTCGATCGCCGCAGCGCAGTAAAAAAAACAGGGGGTCCGCCGTACTGTTTTGGTACGGCGGACCCCCTTATGTCACACTCAGCATTCTACTTTCGGTGTCTGTGATACTTCCCGGAGAAGCGCCCGCAGCTTTTCGGGATCACCGCCCGTAATCTGCAGATACACACCGCCTTCGCCGCCGTTTACCGCGCCGGAGGCGATTATTTTTGCCTCGGAACCTGTGAGAAGCCGGATCGCATCAAGTTCCGTAAAGGCTTCGCCGGGAGCCTTGAAAAGGCGGAGTCCCGAAGCCTCCGGGTCATTGACAAGATCCTGCAGTTCGGAAAGATCCGAATCCACCCGCTTTTCGATCCCTACGGGGAGGATCAGTTTCGCACGGCGGGAGAGGACTGCTTTTGAAGCTTCCACAACCGTTCCGCCGTTCTCGGTGTTGCCTAAAAGGACCGCCGCTGTCCGGGTCGGCAGATGCAGCGCGTTCGCGCCTTTCATGATCACATCGCCGGCTTTGAGGGTTTTGCAGACCTCGGGAAGATCCTGAGGCGCTGTGAAGCGCGGGATGCCCTTTTCGATCAGAAGGTCGCCGAGCTGCTCTTCCTGCAGGAGCTTCGCGCCTGGCGGAAGTGCGACGCCGCGGTGGAAGCGGGGGAAGGTAACGCAGGGCTCCTGTCCGAGCTCTTTCAGAAATTCATTTGCGACAAAGGCATTGGTGGTGCCGCCGATCACAAAGACGGCGGCGTTTTTCAGTGCTTCCTGCACATCCGGACGCTTCACGACTGCCTTGGCAATCAGAGCCTTTCCGGCGGCGGGGGTGAGGAAAAACTGTGTGGATTTCATTGATGCGGGTCCTCCTTAGAAAATTTTATCAGGCCTCCTCTTCTTACGGAGAAGGCCTGATGTTCAGCCCATTTTCAGAATGTTCAGAAGCAGCACCCAGACGATGCCGTAATAGGTAACGACCGCGATCAGGTCGTTGATTGTCGTGATCAGCGGACCGGA
>CADCPV010000172.1 GCA_902803345.1 uncultured Eubacteriales bacterium
CTCGTGCTGTGCACGGAGGCGATCCGGCCGATGACGCTGGTCCGGTGCCATGCGATCGGCGTGATGCGTATGGAAGACGACGGCGCAGGCGATGAGAAGATCATCGCGGTTCCGTCAGCCGATCCGAATTTCAGGGATTTCCAGGACATCAGCGAGCTTCCGCAGCATATTTTCGATGAAATGCAGCATTTCTTCAAGCATTACAAGAGTCTTGAGGGCAAAAAAACCGTCGTCAACGAAATGGGCGGCTCGGACGAGGCGCGTGAGATCATCGCGGCCTGTATCCGCAATTACCACCTGAAGTTCGGGTGACAGTATACAGCAGTCCCTTATACTGGGAATATACGGAAAGAGGCATGTTCTTCGGAGCATGTCTTTTTTGTACCTGTTCAGGAAGAACTTCCTGTGTTTTCCTTGACATTCCGGCCGCCGGGCCTTAAGATGAAAACAGGACTATCTGAAGATATATCTGGAAAAACTGTGTCCGGAAGAGACGGCGCAAAGGGAATCCAGAAATCAGGAAGCAGGGATGAACAGAAAGAAGAAGAGAAGACCATATTCGATCAGCAGACGCATCTACTGGGTAATGTATATCCTGATGGGTCTGGAGATCATATGTTTTTCGGCTTTTTCCTTTTATGCTTCCATGTCATTCCTCAGACAGCGCTTTGCCGACCTGAAGCAGACACTTGCGCTCTATGACGCACAGATCTCGGATTCACTTTTCGGCATTGATTATTATCTGATGCAGGTTGCACAGTATTCGAGCGAGTATTCACAGGCGGCGGTACAGACGGCGGACAATAAAGATTTTACCGGGAATGTCAGGCTTCAAAACCTGTTGGAATACAACCTACGGTCCTTCCCCGGACTGGAGGGGATGATTGCATATTTTCCACTGAGCGATACGTTTATCTCCGCACAGAATTATGAGAGCAGCCGCCGGATTTTCCACGAATACCTGCGGCAGCAGATGGCTGATCCGAAAGGGCGCGAACTATTGAACGCTGGCGGAGGCATCTATTGGAACGTACTGGAATATGACGAAACGACCTACCTGGTCAGTATATTCAATAACAAAAACAGTTATGCCGGTGCCTGGACCAATCTGGACAGACTCAGCGACACCCTGAAGGAAATCGGCGGATTGCAGACTTCTGTCTTCTTTTCCGATGAAAACGGCGGAATTTTCCCGATGCGTACAGATACGATTCCCGACATGGCAGGCGGAGAAGACATGGAAAGATTGGAGGCCGCTGTCAGAAAGACCGGGGAGAAAGGGGATTATCAGATCGTCCGTCTCGGCGACTGTGTTTACCTTCTGGTGCAGCAGGAATTAAGTATCAGTGTACCTGTGATCCGGACAAACGTGCTGGTCCCGGTTCAGGATATTGACAGCTCCTTAAGAAGGTACGCGATGATCTCCGTTGTGATTCTGGGGGTGACGCTGGCCGCATTCATCCTGGTGGAGCGGATGTTCAGCCGTTTCTTCAAAAAAACAACGACCATGCTGAGTGCGGTCACGGAAGCTATCGCTGCCGGCCGGGAAGACGAACGAGTCAATACGGATGTGATTTATGCAGACGAGATGAGGCAGATCGGATTATCCTACAACTATATGGTCGACCGTGTGCAGTCGCTCAAGATCGAAGCTTATGAGGAAAATATCCAGGCGAAGAACTTCCAGCTTCTCGCACTTCGCTCTCAGGTCGCGCCGCATTTTTTGATCAACTGCCTGAACATGATCGGTTATATGGCAGACGGAACAGCGGAAAACACCGAACTGATCCACCAGATGGTTGCGACGCTTTCCCAGCATCTGAGGTATACCCTGAGCACTAAAGAACGCGTACCGCTTTCGGAGGAGGCGGAGTACGAACAGAACTATGTAGCGCTTTCAGAGCTTCGTTTCCCCGGCTGCATTACGTTTGAAATGGACATTTCCGAGGAAGCTTCCCGGGCGATGGTCTTCCCGCTGATTCTGATCATGTTTACGGAAAACACTTTCAAATACAATCTGGTCATGGGAGAGCAACTGAAGCTTACAGTTCGTGCGGAGATCTATGAGAAAGAAGGAGAGAAGAGGCTTCATCTCACCCATATCGATTCGGGCGGAGGATACCCGGAAGAAATTATACAGATGGTGAATTACGGTACAGCATCCGGAATAGCCGGTGCCGACGGACAGAAAATCGGTGTCCGGAATATAGCGCACCGTCTTCAGCTGTATTACGGAGAAAGCGCTGAATTGAAGCTTTCTAACGAGTCTGGCATGGGAGCGAGAAATGACATCGATATTCCCTATGTGGAGTATCAGGACAGGCAGTAAACGGAGGAAGTTATGACTCTTCTGATTGTCGACGACGAATACTATTTGGTACGGGGGCTGAAAAACCGCGTCTGCTGGGCAGAGTGTGGAATCGATACGGTGCTCGAAGCCTACAGCGCCGAGCAGGCGCTGCAGGTCTATCAGGAAAACCAAGTGGATATTCTCCTTGCGGATGTGGAGATGCCGCGGGAAAACGGGCTGTCCCTGATCCGAAAGGTGATCGAGAAAGGATACGATTCGATCAATATTCTTTTGACTGGCCACGCGGATTTCAACTATGCCAAGGAAGCCATTCAGCTGAAGGTTTTTGATTATCTGGTAAAGCCGATCGAAAGCGGCCAGTTGGTTCTTGTGATCACCCGGGCTGCGGAGGAACTGGAGCGCCGCAGACAGTCGGAAAGAGCGGCTAAGCAGCTTCGAAG
>CADCPV010000173.1 GCA_902803345.1 uncultured Eubacteriales bacterium
CATCATTCTACCATCTGGATTACTCCTCTATCTTGTTATCTTCACCGAAAGCACATTACTATACTGACTCCAGGTTTTAGTGGTTTTTCCTGTCACACTGTTTGTATAATTCACATAACAGCGGATCCGGAAATAATAAGTCTTTCCTTTTTTCAGACCGCTGATCGTCTTGTTCAGGTTATTCCGTCCATTAATTGTCACTGCTTTGAATGTGTCAGCACGATAAGAAAGATTCCGTTTGGTTTCTGCGTATTGAAGTTCATATCCGTTCGCTTTGTTAGTGTTGACAGAACATTTCCATGTGACAGCTGCTTTCCCCGCGGCAGTGTTTTTCACGCTGGTGAGTGTCATCGGCGCCAGACGTTGGAGTGTCGCATCATCACTTTTGGGGCCTTTTATACTTCCTGCAACTGGAATCACATAATAATTATATACACGTCCCCAACAATTATCCTTAATTCCCGGGTCGTAACACTGTGTGACATTCACGTTCGTTGTTGTGGCAACTTTCTTTGTTCCTTCTCCGCTTCGTTTACGATAGACTTCATAACCGGTCGCTCCTGTAACTGCATTCCATCGAATATCTCCGCCTTTGGCACTGTTATAAACTCCAATGATAGAAGTCTTTGAAAGTTCCACTGAAGGAGCAGAATAGGGTATATAACGGGTGCGGTTTTCCGGTGTATTATTTACAAACGGAATTTCTTTTTGCGTTCCTTTGTTTATATATGATAAAAACTCTTCTTCCGTGATTTTTGTGGCGCTATGGTTTGGAGCATACGTGCATATATAATAGACATACGAGCGATTGTTATAAGAAGATTTCAGATAAAAAGTGTCATCCTTCGGTGATTCTGTCAATCGGAAATAATACCTTTCTATTCCTTTCGGATCATCATATTCAACTATAATATATGATCCTCGTTCCAGATAATATTTGTATACATAGTCTCCGGCAGTCTGATTTCCACGTCTTTTTTCACCATCCAAAGAAATCTCAATACTATGTAAATTAATATCATCCTTCTCATGCGGATCATGTGCGATCAGGTCGGGAATATCATTGTCATTCAAATAAACCAATGCAAATTTATCGTACCGCAACTCGTTTTCATCATACGGTCTGTTCAGAATTTCGATATACTTTTGGTAAGCCTTTTCCACTGCAGAATTTGATGCTGAAACCATAGATGGTACTGTTTCAGATGTAAGATCATCTTCGAAATCAAATACTAGTGAAGAGTCTTCCTCTGATTGAGGTATTTCATCAGAAAGTATTTCCTGTTCCAGGTCAATGATAGACTCTTCAGATAACATGGGTATATCTGAAGTTAATTCCTCCGAATGAACAACCTGAGGCACCATCATGATCCCCATAAGCAGAATCGCTAGAAATCTTTTTTTCATCTTTATTCCCTCCCATAGATTATTGTCTCAGAATCCGGGTTATCAGAATCTCATCCGGATGATCCGGGCGGAGCATGCATATCCTTCCGTCTCTGAGCGTTTTTTTTCTTCAAATTACCTACTTCTTCTCTCCTCTGCCATATATATATATATACGATTGGCCTTAAGGTTGAGTTATTACCCCAAAGCCACATCCAGGATCATCATCAGTACAAAGCCTAAGCTGAATGCGACGGTTCCCCAGTTGGAATGCTTTCCTTCTGACATCTCCGGAATCAGCTCCTCCACGACCACATAGAACATGGCTCCGGCGGCAAATGCCAGCAGGTATGGAAGCAGCGAAGATATGAGCCCCGATGCAAGAATCGTCACTATGGCTGCAACCGGCTCTACCGCTCCAGACATCACTCCATACCAGAAAGTCTTCATCTTTGGCATTCCTTCTGACAGGAGCGGCATGGAAACGATCGCGCCTTCCGGGAAATTCTGCAGGGCAATTCCGATTGCCAAAGCCAGGGCGCCTGTGATGCTTATAAACTCGTTTCCTGAGAGAATATTTGCATAAACGACACCTACCGCCATTCCCTCCGGGATGTTATGGAGCGTGACAGCCAGGATCAGTTTCGTGGTCCTCTTCAGGCTGGTTTTGGGCCCTTCTTCTCCCTGATCCATATGCATATGAGGCGTCACTTCATCAAGCAGGAGCAGGAATCCCATACCGATCAGGAACCCTGCTGCCGCCGGAAGGAACGACAGTTTTCCCATATGTGCGGACCCCTCCAGGGACGGTTGAAGCAGGCTCCAGAAAGAAGCAGCAACCATGACGCCTGCCGCAAAACCTGTCAGTATCCGTTGAAGAGTATCCGAGATGGAATCCTTCAGAAAAAACACCATCGCTGCGCCAAGCGATGTCCCCAGGAACGGAAGCAGGACTCCGATTACGATCTGTATATTCATGC
>CADCPV010000174.1 GCA_902803345.1 uncultured Eubacteriales bacterium
CTGGATCCGGCCCGAAATCGGGGATTCGACCGAGGTCTCGGAAAGCGCAGCTTCCTGCTTCTCGATCTCCTGTTCCTTGAGCTTGATATTGTACTCGCTCTCCTGGATATTGGCCTCCATCTCGCGGATTTCCAGAAGATACGCCAGCTGCTGGTCTTCCTTGGCCTTTTCCTTTTCCGCCTCCAGCTTTTCCTTGTCCTGAATCTGTGATTCGAGCGTCAGTTTCTTGCGCTCCAGATCCAGTTTCGCCTGCTCGAGCGTGAATTCCATCATTGTGGAGTCGTAGGTGAAAAGGGTCTGGCCCGCGCGCACCGTATCGCCTGCTTCAACCAGGATCTCCTTGATCTCTGCAGTATCGGACTTTTCAATCTTTGTCTCTGATTCCGACACCACGACGCCCGCAAAACGGTCGACGATTCCGACCGAACCCATGCCGGTAATCTGTCCGACATTCTGCACGGTCACTTCGCCGAGTTCTTCTTTTTCGCAGCCCGAAAGGCACAGAAGCGCAAGGAGCGCCGCCAGAATCACGACTGAAATCTTTCTCATCATATTCACTTCCTTTTTCAAATCTTTATGAAGAATCCCTTTTATCCCTCATATACTGTATCACCCGCAGGTGACATTCCGGTGACAGGATGCTTTTCGCGCACACTGCCCCGTACTATTATAGACGCCTTTTTGCTGCGTCAGGTTGCACGAAAACAACAACTTTTTTCAGAATCCTTTCGCGCCCGTGGTATTATAACCGATCTTCCGAAAATAGTCAAACACCGGAATCTTAAGGCTTTCTTAAAGATGCATTGAAAAAGCCCTGCCGCTGTGGTAAGATGGCAGTAACGGACTTCGTGGGGCGGCAGAATTCTTGATAAATGCCGTCTTTTTGCAGTGAAAACCCATAAAAGGAGGATGTATCATCATGAAAGCCGAAACGGCAGAAAAGAAAGCGAAGCGGCTCCTTCTGGAACAGAAACAGCGGGAGAAGCTTTTAGCGGAACAGAACCGGAAACCCTGGAAAAACTATGCCCTGTATCTTGCGTACCTGATCGTTGTGCTGACGGTCATTTACATTGTGGATGAAATCGCATCGGCCATGAACGGAACCATGCAGCCGCTGATGATTTTCGATTTCTTCAAGGTGCCGGGGAACAACACCGATACGGCGGAGTATCGAAGCGGCGCAACGCTGATGATGGCGCTTACGGCCTCATCCCTTGTGTTCATGCTGCTGACGCCCTTCTATAAGGCGCTCGCCGATAAGTTCGGACGGAAGCTCTTCCTGATCATCAATACCGCGGCAATGGGTTTCGGTCTCTTTGTCTGCTTCCTTGCACCGCACTGGGCTGTCTATGTGCTGGGCATCATGATCGTCCAGTTTGTCCAGACGAACGACGTGCAGGTCATCTATATCATGGAAACTGCGCCGGAGAAGCACCGGGCGCTTCTGTGCAACCTGACAAAGGCGGTGGCGCTCATCTCGGTCGCCCTGATCGGCGTGCTCCGAAACATTTTCTATGATCCGAATGTACCGTCCTCCTGGCACATGGTTTTCCTGATCCCCGCAATTGTCGGCATGACCGTCGGTCTTGCCTGTATTTTCCTGATCCGTGAAACCCCGGTCTTCCTCAAAAACCGTGTGGAATACCTGAACATGACGGATGAAGAACGCCTGGCCCGCGCTGCCAGTGAGAAGCAGAAGGACGCGAACGCCCAGGGCGGCGTTATGGCGGCGCTGCGTTACATTTTCGCATCAAAACAGCTTCGGCGCGTCTGCCTCGCAGGCTTCGTCTTCATGATCGCGACCGGAATCACCTCCCAGTACTCCACAATCCTGGAGCGCGGCGAAGACCTCGGAACCCTGACCGAGAACTCCGTCGATACCGTTCTCATCATCTATCCCTTTGTCTGGGGCGTGGTCACCTTTATCTGCGGCTATTTAAGCGATCTTTTAGGCCGCAAAAAATCCTCGATTGTATTCAATATCACCGCGGTTTTCGGCGTTGCGTTGTTCGGTCTCGGCGTCATTCTCGGATGGCCGGTGTGGCTGATTGCGGGCGGCTACGGTCTCTACGTCGGAACCCTCTGGTCGGTCAGCGATACCCTGTGCCTCGTGATGCCGGCCGAATCCAGCCCGACTGCGATGCGCGCCTCCGTTATGGGAACGACGAGCCTTCTGATCGGCATCGGAATGGGTCTTTCCCAGGGTATCTATATGGTCGCAATCAACGTATTCCAGGGATCCAGCTTTGCCTGGTTCTCGATGGGCATCTCGGCGGTCTTTCTGATCGCTTCCACCTTCCTGCTGCTTCGGACATCTGAAACAAAGGACAACAACCTCTATACGGTCGGAGAAGAAGATATCAGGTAACAAGAGAGGAAACTGCCATGGAAGTACAAAACAAGAAAACGCCGGATCAGGAGCCGAACCTGTTCAGTATCACAGGCGGAATGCCTTTTACGCGGCGCGGCGCCTGGTTCGGAATCTACGCAGACAATTTCATGCGTACGATTTACGGGACAAGGCTTTTCATCGGCTCGCGGCGCGGCTCTGTCATTGAACGAGGCGACAACATGCTGATGCGCTTCTGCCCGATGTATCAGGGCGAAAAAGTGGATTATGAAATCCATACGACTGCTGCCGAACTGATTCTCACAACAGCCTACGGAGATATCCGCTGCTGCTTCCCCGAGCCCGATCTTCTGTATATCAAAGGAGAAAACAGCCTCTCCCTTCGGCTCGAGAAAACAAACGGCCCTCACGAAGTCATGAAAAAACGTGGGGACAAGGGTTTTGTGCAGCTCTCCTCATGGATCGGGACCATGCTTTACTACCCGGTCAAGGGCAGCATTGAAATGAAGGCGGACTGGGACTACGAATCCCTTTCCACGCCGCTTGTACGAGGCACCGTGCTTCCCGATGAGTGCGGAGAATTCGTGTTAGCCGCCCAGGAATCCATTTACGACCAGAAAGTACGGGACAGCTATCCCGGCTATGAAGAAGGGCTTCAGGCCGTCCGCGCGGATTATGCGGACTTTGTCAGCCGGATGCCGAAGCTGAGCGGGGAATTTGCAGAACTCCAGAAAGAAGCGCTTTACACCGAATGGGCGCTTTTAGTGAACCCCTCCGGCCGTATGGAGTATCCATTGATCTTCATGACCGGACGGGCCATGGCCTCCTCCTGGCAGATGATCCAGAATGCCGTCGCCTTCAAGGATAATATACCGCTCCGAAACGCGATGCTTCTCAACATGCTCTGCGAGCAGAGCCCCTTAGGGCAGTTCCCGGACTTCTACGACGATTCCCGCTCCAATGCGCAGGGCATCAAGCCGCCGATCCAGGGCTGGGGCCTCCGGTGGATCCGGAAGGATCATGACCTCTTCTCCGAAATGTCCGAAAAAGACCTCCTCCGGCTCTATCAGGGCTACGGCGCCTGGGCGGACTGGTTCATGAAGTACCGGGACGAGGATCACGACGGTCTGCCGGAGTATGAACACGGCGACGAATGCGGCTTCGACGACAGCAGCATCTTCGTGACAACTCCTGAAGCGGAAACGCCGGACCTTCCGGCCTATCTTACCCTGCTGTTTGAGCAGCTGGGCGATATAGCGGGATTTTTGGGAAAGACGACGGAACAGGACGCATGGTACCGCCGCGGAGAGGAGATGCTCTCCCTTCTCATAAGCGAACTCTGGGACGGTGAGATGTTCATCGCAAGGACCGCCCGGACGCATGAACCGATCCGCTCCGGCTCCCTGCAGCACTATATTCCCTTTGTTCTTGGGAAGCGGCTGCCGCAGGAAATTATCGACAAAATGACCGCAGATCTCCTCGAGGAAGGCGTCTTCCTCAGCCCCTACGGGCTCGCAAGCGAGCGCATGGACAGCGACCAGTACCGGATCATGGGCATGGCGCGAGGCTTCGTGCTTCCGCCGCAGCATCTGCTGATCCTGACAGGCATGTATGACGCCGGGAAAGAGGAAGAGGCAAAAATGATCGCAAAGCGCTACTGCCTTGCGATGAAGGACAACGGCTTCAACATGCTGATTGACCCGAAGGAAGCGGGCAGAGGCTCGTTCGGCTGTACCTGGCCGACCTGCGTTTTCCTGATCCTCGCAGACATGATTCAGAATAAGTGAAGGGGGAGCATGAAATGAACGACAAGAACCTTTTTAACATATCCTCCAATGCTTTTTTGCGGCGCGGCGCCTGGTTCGGGATCTTCATGAAACCCCAGCGCTATGCTTCGCCCGCAAAGATCGGAAAACGCGGCACAACAGATCTCTTTGTCGGAACCCGCAGAACCGGTGCCCAGCACCTGCAGGACCCGATGCTGATGAAGCTCGTGCCCGTGTACCAGGGCGTGCGCATTCCGTTTACAATTCATGCGGAAGCGGAAGAACTCAGCGTAATCACCGATTACGGCTGCATCCGTTTCTGCTTCGCAGATCCTTCGCTGATTCTCGTCAGGGGTGAAAACGGTCTCGGCCTCCTTCTGGAGCGGGACATGGAAATGCACCAGATGGCCAGAAGACGCGGTGAAAAAGGCTGGGAAACCTCCTTCGGCTATGTCTGCTCCATTGTCTACAATCCGATCCGGGGCGATATCGAAATGGATGCGAAGTGGGATTATGAAGGACTTTCGACGCCGCAGGTCCGGGGAGAAGTGAAGCCCGATGCCAACGGCGAATTCCTGCTTTCGATCGAGGAATCCGAAGCTTTCGGCCGGATCCGGGACGAATATCCTTCCTATGAGGAGGCGCTTTCTTCGACCCGCGCGGACTGGGAAGCATTTCTTGAAAAGCAGCCCCTGCTCGCGCCGGAATACGCGGAGGACCGTATCGAAGCCGCCTATATGACCTGGTCCAACCTGACGGATCCGGCAGGCCTTGTGAAACGCCCCTACATTTACATGCGCTCCGCCGATCCCGCCTCCGCCTGGCAGATGTGCCAGAATGCGGTCGTACTGAAGAACAACCTTCCGATTGCGGTTGAGCTCCTTCTGAATATGCTCGACCACCTTGCGCCAAGCGGCCAGCTTCCGGATTTCTTCAGCGATTCCCGCGGCGCCTACCTCATGATCAAGCCGCCCTTACAGGGCTGGGCACTGGAGATTCTGATGCGGGAACACGACCTCAAGGCGGAAGTGCCCGAAGAAAAGCTCCTGATGCTGTACGAAGGCTACAGCCGGTTTGCGGACTGGCTCCAGGAATACCGCGGCGATGCGGACGGCATCCTCGTCATGGAACACGGCGACGAGTCCGGATCGGATGACAGCCCGCTCTTCAAGACAACGCTCGCAGTGGATGCGCCGCAGCAGAGTGCCTGCGCTGCACTTCTCTATGAAAAATTGGGTGATTTGGCGAAGATGCTCGGAAGAGATGCAGATGGCGATCTCTGGTATGAAAAAAGCCGCAGGCTGATCGCGCGGATGATTGATCGTTTTTGGAACGGAAAACGTTTTGTGGCCTATGACCATTATGAACCGGACCGGGTGATCGACACTGAAAGCATCCAGTTCTACTACACCCTGATCCTCGGAAAGCGCCTGCCTCAGGATTTGATCGACCGGATGGCCGAGGATCTTGAAGAGGAGAAAGGCTATCTCTCCGCCGCCGGCTTTACGACCGAAAACCTTCAGAATTCACCGTACACGGAAGTCGGCACCGGCCGGGGCAAGATCCTCCCGGCAGACAACATCATCGTCACGACCGGCCTGTATCTCGCCGGCAAAGAAGCTCAGGCGAAGCGCGCTGCGAAGCTTTTCTGCGACGGCCTTCGGAAAGCCCCGAATTACTACTACGGCGGCGGCTTCATCGGAACCTGGTCCGCTGCCGCCTTCCAGATCCTCGCAAATCTGTATACAAACGGGTGATCATAAACAGCAACAAAAAGCCTTCTCCTGAGGAGACCTGGAACCGTCTCCGAAGGGGAAGACTTTTTGTTGTTGTGTCCGTGCCGCGATTACCTCCCGGCCTGCTTCGCGGCTTCGCCGTATTCGGCGAGGGCGGATGAAAGCGGCGCGAAGCCGGTCATGCGGCTGCGCCAGTTCTCTTCATTCACGATGCCGGGAACATTGATCCGGGCTTCCGTGCCGAGGCTGAGAAGATCCTGCCAGGGAATAATACAGGTTTCCATTTCGCTCGCGAGCGCGCGCAGGATAAAGGCTTCGGGGATTTTCTCCTCCGGAATCGGGGGTACGTTTCCGGGAAGCCGGATGCGGCCGTCCGCAGCAAGCGCCGGCTCCGGAGCGTGATTGGTGAGATCCGCCAGCTGCTGCATCCGCTGAAGGAGCTCCGTTGAAACCGCTGTCTCCTGGCCTTGCATCAGCTGTTCTCTCAGGTTCCGAAGATCTTCCACTGCCTGAAGCCATTTCTGCTCTCGATCGAGCCGAATCTCCTCCTCTTTCTGAAGACCCCGAAGCACAAGCTGCACCTTCCGCTGTTCCGCAGGTGTCTGAATCCGGTACCAGCCAAGCGTCGTATCATTGTCATGCGTACCGGTATAGACAAACATGTTCTCGCGGATTTTGAAATTCGGATCCGTCAGCGTAAACTGCAGGACATTCATGCCCGGGAAATTGTAGTGATCGCGGAGTGTATAGACCTCCTGGCGCATGTCGCCCAGATCCTCCGCGATGATTTCCGTCCCGGAAAGGAGCGGCAGCATCCGGTCGAAAAGCGCATAACCTGGCGCTTCGATCCATTCGCCGACCATCGCAGTCGGACAGGATCTCGGTACCTTCCAGTAGGTGTCAAAAGCCCTGAAATGATCGATCCGGATCATATCATACAGCTTTGCAGTATAGAGAAGGCGATTCTCCCAGAAGGCGAATCCGTTCTCCTCCATGTGCTTCCAGTCGTAGATCGGGTTGCCCCAGCGCTGCCCTTCCGCAGCGAAATAATCCGGCGGAACGCCCGCAACAAAGCCGGGATAGCCGTCCGGATCCAGTAAAAACTCCTCCTGATTCGCCCAGACATCCAGCGAATCCTGTCCGACATAGAACGGAATATCGCCCATAATCCGGACGCCGTGCTCGTGCGCATAGGAATGGACCTTCATCCACTGGCGGTAAAACTCATACTGCAGGAACATCTCAAGCCCGATCGCATCCGTAAGACCCGCAAGGACCGGGGATTTCGGATCCTTCTTGCGGATCCATTCACGGTCCTGATCCGGCCACTCGTTCCAGGGCAGGTCGTGATTCTTCGACTTCAGCGCGTGGAATACCGCATAGAGATAGACCCACTCCTGAGACGCGAAGGCTTCATAGTCCGCGTCCTTTTTGAAATTTCGGTACGCTTCCGCAAAATACGGTGCCTTGAGCGCCCGCGCCGCTTCATAATCGACTTTGATCTCGTCGCTCACGACAGGATCAGGAAGGGCTGAAATCAGCCCCTCCTGATATAAAGCTTCCAGATCGATATAGACTGTGTCACCGGCCTCCGATGAATAGGGCTGGTACGGAGAATGTCCGTAGCCAATCGGATTCAGCGGCAGAACCTGCCAGATCTTCAGCCGGTTTTCAGCCAGAAGATCAATAAATTCATATGCGCATTTCCCGAAATCTCCGATGCCGAAGCGTCCGGGGAGGGAAAAGACCGCACAGAGGACACCTGCTCTTCTCATCTTGTTGCCTCGCTCCAGTAAACCTGGTCATAAATATCGGTAAAGCGGTACATCAGGCTGGTGTATTTGCTCTCCAGTTCAAAGGAAACGATTTCCGCGCCTTCACGAATCCAGAGCGCCGAGTCGCCGATCCTGTAGCTGTCCTGGTATTTTCCGTCATAACCGTAGTAATCACAGATGAAGTCGACACCGTATTCGACAGGAATTTCCTTCCCTGTGTTTTCGTCGATCCGCCCGAAGCCGATATTCTTTGCCTGTACTTCGGTACCATCGTTGTAAACGAGCTGCAGGCCTGAAATATAACCCTTCGGGTGCTGGTTGTCGAAGAGTACCAGCAGGTTTCCGAGCATTCCGACATCGGTCACATCGTCCGATCCGATATCCGAAATCACATTGACAAGAACCGGAATATGGCCTTTCAGCGTGAATTCGCTGCCGTTTCGGACAACACTGTCAAGATAGTAAACAACCGGCTGTTCCACTTCTTCGCCGTCCTCATCGATTCCGACAACTGCCATCCAGCTGCCCGTTGACGGCATCGCAAGGTTTCCGTATTTGTCAAAGCTGTAAATCTGGTCGGTGCCGAGGTCGATATAGCCCGCGCCGTCATCGTAGTAGACCGAGGTCTGCAGATCCGTGAGAAGCGCCCAGTCGTCCTTTGTCAGGGCGAGAACCGATTCGCCGTCCGGATTTTTGGTCCAGTTGAACTTCTCGCGTTCGATCATGTGATCCGCGATGTATTCGGAAGTATCCTCGATCCAGCCCGGATCCTGTGCTCTTCCGAAGAGGAAGCTTGAATTGTCATCGCTCATCCCTGAAAGAAGCGATCCGAGAATCGATCCGGAGGAGGAAGACGAAGAGGATCCGCCGCCGAGATAGCTGCCCAGAAGTCCGGAAATCAGGTCGGAACTGGAACTGGAACTCGAATAGGAGCTTGAAGAAGAAGTTCCGCCCAAGAGATCCAGCAGCGTTCCCGTGGAGCTCTGCTGCGAACCGCCCGAAAGCATGTCAAATACGGAACTCGCGTAGTTCGAGGTACCGCCGGTCACGAGCTGGCCGGAGGAGCTGACCGAAGCGAAACTCTGGATACATTTGCTGTAGGCGGAGTCGAGACCGATCGCATTGTAGGTCCGGATCGCGGCATCCACATAGCTCTTGTTGCGGTACGGGAAGAAAATCGAGATCCCATAGGCGTTTGTCACGTCGGAGCTCGTGGTATTGTACTTGATCGCCGAAAGAAGCGCGTTGGCAAGGTTCTTGCCTTCCGTCGTGCCGAGGTTCTTCGCAAAGTGTACGAGGTCGATCTGGTCGATCCGGGAAGAACTTGCAAACTCATGCGTGCGGGAGCGCGCATTCGAAACGGTCTGGTAATCCGAGCTGATCATCTGTGCAGTGCTGGTCGCAAAGTTCGAAAGCTGTGCGGGCACGACCGCCGCAAATTCCGCAAGGTCCACAACCGAAAGCGTCGTCGCCTGGCCGCGGCAGGATTTTCCGCACTGCATCACGAAATCGTCCGCGATCTTCTTGCCGAGCGTGACGGTATCCATCGAGGGATTCTGCGTCAGCTGGCGCAGCCACTCGGTATAATACCAGCCGATGCCGGGTTCCGCTTCCTCTGAAGCCACCATGTAATCGCCGTATGCATCCAGCATCAGCGCAGTTTCTGCCGTCGCCATCAGACAGGCGTCAAAGCCGATCATGTCAAACTTCACGCCGCCGTCCTTCAGGGCTTTCGAGATCTCCGAAAGATCCATCGTGTCCTTTTTGGACTGTTTCTCATCATAGCCGTAGCCGGAAACCGATCCGCCGCCGTGATCCCAGAGAATCAGCTCATAACGGTTTGCCGGGAAGTTCTGCGCACAGACCTTGATGAAATCCGAAAGTGTTTTGGGATCGGTCATCGCACCCGTGCCGGCGTTGTCGGAAAGTCGTGTGAGCTGGCCGTTCTTGACCTGGTAAATCTGGTTGTACTGATTTGAAATGACGTTGTTCTGCCACTTCTTGCAGCCGCCCGTATAGATGATCAGGTTGACGTTTCCGCCGCAGCCCGAGTTCAGCATTTCCTGCAGGTCCGAGGTGCCCATCTTGTAGTTGGACTCAAGGTCGGTACCGCACATGAAGACCATAACCGTGACCGTATCCTGGCCGCCGCCCTTGATCGTCGTGTACTTCGAACGCGCGGACGTGACGGTCTGGGTGTTCACGGTTCCGGTATTGCCGGTCGAACTGGAGTTGCCGTTCAGGTCGGTCCAGCCGTTGTAATTTGCCTGATCCCCCGTGAACTGCGAAAGGTCAGACGCGGCATCATAGGAACCGGTGCCGGCCGTTCCGATCATATTGCCGATGCCAAGACCTGCTAAGATTGAGGAAAGATCGCCGTAGGTCTCGTATTCGGACGCGGTATTCTCGGTTGCCTGGGTCGTCAGACTCGCCGCGGTTGTCGAAGGCGCTGCTGTCGTCAGGTTGGCATAGGGATCATTATTGTAATCCGTATAATCGGAGCCGCCGCAGCCTCCGCATCCGCCGCAGGCTTTGAACAGAATGATCACGCCGATCACCACGGCAATAAAGATCAGGATACCCTTCAGTCTGCCGCCGCGTGTGGTCTTTCTGCCGGTCTCATTCGGCGTCTGCTGCAGATTCTGTGTCGTCTGCTGCGTGCTTTGCTGCGTGCTCTGCTGCCATCCCGTGCTCTGCGTCTGCTGGTAGCTGCTCTGCTGATGCTGAGTCTGCTGCAGGTTCTGGCTGTGGCCGGTCTGATTCGGGGTCTGATTCAGATTCTGCCAGCCGCTCTGTGAGCTCTGCGAACTCTGCTGGTACCCGCTGCTCTGCTGATGATGCGTCTGCTGCACCTGCTGCGTATGCTGGGTCTGGGTCTGCTGTGCCGATCCGGCTTTCTCCCCTCTCGGACCGTTTCCGACAGGGCCGGTTCCCAGGCCTTCATCGCGCCGGTGAAGACTGCCCTTTTTCCTGTTGTTTTGTTCGTTCTCCGCCATTTTGATCTCCTTTTTCGCTCCGGGACGCCGGTCAGTCGGCCTGTCCCTGTCTGATCTATCTGCCCCTGAATCGGTTTCTGAAACTCTCTTTCTGTATGATACTAAAATCATTCGGAAAATGCAAGTATCTCATGAAAGCTTCACAGAAAAAACACCCGAAAAAGCGCTTGCCATCTCGATTAAACTATGATATTATACAGAGGCACGGGGCATTAGCGCAGCTGGGAGCGCGCCACACTGGCAGTGTGGAGGCCACGGGTTCGAGTCCCGTATGCTCCATCGAAAAAAACCGGGGGAACATGCGGAATCCAGCAGTTTCCCCGGTTTCTTTGGAATAGAATTCAGCACTTGCAAAGTGTTCCTGAATTGTGTATAGTGTAATATATTGAATCTGGCGAGATTCAAAAAATGTCATGCTAAAAATGAGGAGGCAAGTAATGAAGAAGCTGTTATTATTTCTGCTTACGGGCGTAATGGTCCTTTCCCTGGCAGGATGCTCGGGATGCTCAAATTCCAAAACGGATAAGAAAGAAAGTACTGCGGCATCTGCCGAGACAAAGAAAGATACGGAAACGAAATCCGCCGATGAGACGGAAGAAAAGACAGAGGCGAAAACGACAGCGCCGGTCGAAAGTGCAAAACTTGACGGAAAGCTGAATTTTATCAATCTGGATGATCGGGATTCATCGATTCTTCGCGGGATGTTTATCAGCGGAAACGTTGCCGGATCAACAGAATTCAATTCCTTCAATACCGGAGATTCTTCTGTGGAAGGAATCCGCTGCATTTTCGAACTGAATGAGTGGGTCGAATTCTATCCGGATACCGACATCGAGTACGCCCTTCGCGTCTGGATTCTCAGGCACCGCGACGATCAGGAGTATTACAACACCTGCAAGTTCTCTGATTTGATGCCGAACTTTGCAAACTACTGCGACCTGCACTATCCCGAAGATGCGGAGAATCCGGATGAATGGACCTGGGGCAGCTTTTACCTGCAAAATGAATGCGAACCCGGCTATTATGATTTTGTTTTCACCTATGAGGGAAAAGCGATCGCTACCTTACTGACCCGTTTCTATAAAGAGGGAGAGCTTACCGGAAAATCCGACGCAGAGCTTGAGAAATTAATGAAAGAATAACCGAAGGAAAAGAACACAGTATAAAGCCTCCTGCTGACCCCATGTGCGGAATCAGCAGGAGGCTTTTGTACGGTTGGTCTCTGTTATTTTCCGTACTTTACCAGGGCTTCCACAATCTCCGGGAAGATGAAATACTTCCCGCTGCGGCTGTAGAGGCCGAAGAGTTCTCCGTCGCCTTCCGACGCGGAATTGTCCCAGACAAAGCAGCTCATGCCGCGGGAGCGCGCAGCCGCCGTATAGTAGGCGGAATAATCGACGCGGTCCTGGACATTCGGCTTCCCCTCCTTATTCAGGCGGGAAAC
>CADCPV010000175.1 GCA_902803345.1 uncultured Eubacteriales bacterium
AAAGCTCAATCCGTCCGATCAGGCGGTCTCCATAGAGCATCGGCAGGACATAATAACCGTATTTCCGCTTCGCCGCCGGCGTATAAATCTCCCAGGAATACTGATAATCGAAAAGTGCCTCGATCAGCTTCCTGTCCCACATCATCGGATCCAGCGGCGCGAGAAATTCAAGCCGCGCCTTTTTGTCAATTTCTTCCTTTTGGACAGCCTGAAGAAGCGGGAGATCCTCAGAGCGCATATAGAGCGTTTTTTTGATCCCCTCCACCTGCACGGGAAGAATCTTTCCGGATGCTTCAAGCACCGAGAACGCTTCGTCCCGCTGCTCCGTCGTCATCTCAATCATCAGCCAGGCGTCGGAGCGGCTGTTCCACAGAAGGCCGATTGCGCCGATTCTTCGAAGAATCCGCCAGCGGCGGAAGGAGTCTTCGTCCGGGCAGGGATTTTTCGCCGTGAGGAGCGCCTCGTCAAAGTACCGTTCCGCAAGATCGTAAAACTTCCTCGATCCGCTCTTATGATGAATCAGAAGCGTTCCGTCCGTGTAAAGCTGCTCTAAAACCGACCGGGCAGCCTGGGATTCTTTCTGCCAGTTCCCGCTCCAGTGCATGGTGGAATGCCAGAAAATGGTTCCCTCAACCGGCAGGGTGTCGCTGCTGACCGGTCCGTGCTCCCGGATGTACCGGATCGCCTGTTCCTCTAATTCCGGGATACCCGAAAAAGTCATTCCCTGTTCCCGGCTTCTTCTGCGGTAGCCTTCAAAATATGGCCAGTCCTCGCGCGGCCAGATTGAAAGCACCTTGTCCGTGTAATCAACCAGCTTCCGGTCCTTGTACAGAAGCTCCGAAAGCATCTGCTTCATAAATCCTTTTACACGGGACTGCAGTGTGAGTTCGGCGTTCTTTCCGCACACATCCACCGGATCGTACTGAATGCATCCGGCCTGACGGACATACTGACAGGCACCTTCCTTGCCGGAGAAGCGATACTTTCCCAAAAGCCCCTGCTTGCTGAGAATAAAGTGTCTCGCCTGTTCCTTTGTTATGGTGATCGGGTTCATTTTCCGTTCCCCGCGCCTTTCCGTCCGGAGCGGATCATTTCTTCCTCAAAGGCCTCCGGGTTTTTCAGGTAATAGTCCTGGTGCTCTTCTTCCGCCGGATAAAAATTCCGGAAAGGCTCAACCGAAATCCAGACCTGCTTTCCGCTCTCCTGTTCAAGCGCCCGGATTCTTGCCTCCGCCTTCTCCTTTTCTTCCTCACAGGTATAATAGATCGCAAGGGTATAGGAGAAGCCCCGGTCAATAAACTGGCCGTCCCGGTCAAAGGGATCCACATTTGCAAAGTAGATGTCCAGAAGCCGGTCATAGTTCACCTTTTCAGGGTCGTATTCGAGCAGAATCGCTTCCCGGTGTCCGGTTCGCTGCGCTTTCACATCCTGATACCTCGGGTTCTCTTCATCGCCGCCGGAATAGCCGCAGACCACCCTGTCCACCCCGTACAGTTTGTAGATCGGCGTGACGCACCAGAAGCATCCGCCGGAAAAACAGGCATTCATCGCTGTCGTAATCCTTTCAGTCTGTTCTTTCGTGAATATAACCTCTCTCCCGAAGCCACTGAACCGAAGCTCTCAGGGCCGCAATTGTCTTGGTCTCAAGAACACATCTTGCATTCCGTATGTCCGCAAGCGCCAGCCGCTCATCAAGGTCGATCTCTCCGTCTCCAAGGGCGAGATGATTCTTCGGCGGCTGCTCTGATCCGTCATGAATATGAAAATGAACCAGCCGGTCCTGATGTTTCCGGATAAACGGCATATCCTGCTCTCCTACCGCTTTGGAGTGGCCGATATCCCAGGTCAGGCCGAATTTCGGGCTTTTCAGAAGGTATTCGATGGCTTTCTTTTCATAATCCCGAAAGCCGTCCGTGTTTTCGACTGCTATCATTAGGTCGCTGTCGCCGATCCATTCTTCACACAGGGAACGGAAGGCCGCGAAAGAATTCATATAGCGGTCAAAGTCCCGCTCATACATCTGCACTTTCCGATCCGGAAGCGTGATATAGATCCCGTGGTTCATATGCATGTTCAGAATCAGCGGCTGGCTCCGGTCTCCGTACCGCTCCCGCAGGCACAGGAGCTTTTTCAGGACTTCAATGGAGCGCCGCACCGTCTCGAGGTAAGCATCCGTCACCAGCAGGTTGAAGTCCGCAATATTCAGGTTCTCATCGAGGTGAATGGTATAATAGATCCGTGCTTCCTCTGCAGCCCGGATCAGTTCTTCCGTCTGTTCCAGCCTGTCCGCCTGGTATTCCGGGAAATTCATATTCAGTTCGATAAACTGCAAGCCCAGTTCCCTGCACAGACGGATATTGTCCTGCAGGCTCCGGTTCTCTATCAAAGTCGGCATTCCAAACTGCATGCTGGTATCCTCGTTTTTCAAACAGCCGGTTTTGCCGGATACAGGATCATCTTCTCATATTCCGGGTGTTCTTCCAGCGCTTTTCGGACGTCAATCGTATAATCCACAAGTGTCGTATGGTCATACACATCATCAAAATACTCCCGGATCCTGACTCCTCCGAATGCTTCCATGGTTTTCCACGAAGCCGGATTGTCCAGATCTGCATCCAGAAGGACGCTCTCGACCCCGTTTTCCGCGCAGACCTTCAGTCCCAGGTACAGGTTGATCTTGTTGTACCCTTTCCCTCTTTCCGTCGGCCGGATGCTGTATCCGATGTTTCCGCCGTAGCGGCGCAGCCGCTCATTCAGCGCCAGCCGGATATTGATCATCCCGACGATCTTTTCATCACTTTCCCGCACCAGAAAATAGGTTCTTGCGGGCACCTTCTCCTCGCTCGGTTCCCGTACAGAATCCGCAGCCAGCTTCTCAAGCCAGCCTTCATAATTCTCCGTATACCGGTCCAGTCCGCCGGTTCCGTTGATTTCCGACTGATATGCGCGAAACTCTTCAATAAAAGCGATCGCATCCTCTTTTCTTCGAATGCCGGGTTCTTCAAAATATAATCTGTCCAAATGTCAGCCCTCGTCAATCTTTTTCTGTACCGGTTTATATTCCGCTCGATCCAGTTTTGTACCCGCTCTTCATCGAAAGCATACGGATAGTGCTGCATGATGTCCGGATCTGCCAATACTGCATACAACGCATCAAAATCGTCCTGGTTCATCTCACGAAGGAACAGCCTTTTTGTTTCCAGTATCTTTTTCATTTTCTCCATCCCGGCCTGAGTACTTTTTACTTCACCATGGCCCGGTCGTTATCAATCCTGAACCCGAATTTACTGTACAGGCCATGTGCGTCTCTTGTCAGAAGAATGCCTCGAAGGCCCTCATACTCCGGCCGGGATTCAATATAGGACAGAAGTGCGGTGCCGAGCCCCTGATGCCGGTATGCCTCATCAATGACGACGTCGCAGAGATAATAAGTGGTCGCATAGTCGCTGATCACCCTGGAAAACCCGACAAGCATGCCCGGATCATCCAGGTATACGCCGTAGCAGGCGGAATTCCGGATGGATCTCTCAATCTTTTCCACCGAACGTTTTTCCGCCCAGTAGGTCGTCCGAAGAAGCCGGACGATATCCTCTGTTTTCATGTTTTCTGCGCCGTCAATAATTCTGTAGTCCATAGGTCACCTCAGCACCGCTCTTTCGTTTCGTTACCTGATCGGCTTTCCGCCGTAATAGCGGGTACCGTCCTCTCCGCGGCTATAGCAGGAGAAGAAGCTGTCCCAGATATACCAGGCAATGCCGCTGTGGAAGGAGTGGTTGGAATCGCGGTACATCGCGAATTTCACGACCGGAATTCCGTCCGGATTGTTCCAGATGTAGGTAATTGCGGTTCCGTTGTCCACCACGAAAGGTTCTTCATCCGGGTCCACGCCGTTTTCAACCTTGCGCCACAGTGTCTCCCAGTACAGCGGTGCGTTCTGATCATAAGGATCCGTCCAGGGATCATGCTCACAGGAAACGTTCAGTGCAGGCATGCGGTAATGGTCCTTCGGCATTTCGTCGATGGACTCAAACTGCCAGCAGGCGCCGCCGATCTGCGCGGAAGCCGCAAACACGTCACCCATTGCCATCGAAAGCCCGTAAGTCATCGCTGCACCGTTACTGTGTCCGGCGCAGAAAATACGGGACGAATCAATGTTGTAATGCTTTTTCACATCTTCGATCAGGGTACGGAAATAGTATATCTCAGAATTGAAATCGTCAATCGTATCCGATCTCCGGAACCTCATCTTAAAGCCCTTCGGCTCATAAAAACCGCCGCTGCGCCATCTCGGGAGACCATAATTCGTGCCCTCGGTCGGAAGGCCCTGTGTAAAGACGGCAATGAATTTGCGCTGTTCCGCGATTTTCCAGAAATCCGTGTTCTTCACCATCAGGTCGTGCGTGCACTCAAAACCGTGCGTGACCACTACCAGCGGATAGGCCTTGTTTTTGTCGTAATCCGAAGGTGCATACACGGACCAGACACGCTCCTGCAGACCCTCAAACGACGCATGCGGCATCCGTTTCCTGTAAACCTTCATGCCGATCTCCTCAAGGGAGAAATTCACCTTGAGCTGGGTGGTGCTGAGGTGGTCGTGATGGTAGCGCTTAATCAGGAAATCCATATACGCACGCTCAGTCCAGGCTGCGTTTTGATAGAGTTCCTTCGCGTTCTTCGCTTCGCTGACCCAGACACGGCTCACGGCCTGTGTCCGCTCTGATTCGTCCGCGGGAAGCATCCGCTCATTGTAGACCTTTGCCCAGTCGTTTCTGAGATGCTCGTCAATGCACAGGTTCCGCTTCTTATAGTACTCGGTCAGAACGGGGGTTTCCGTGCCCTTCTCGTTGATGACCCAGACAGGAACACGATGGGTGTCTTTTGCCTTCGAAACTGCGGACTTCGGCATATCATCCGGCCCGAACAGGACCGCGCCGCCGAAAAGCAGAGAATTATACGCGAAATACTTCGCAAGGAAAGTGGCGCTGTCGCCGTAGCCCACCGCGTATTTCTGGTCAAAATTGATCACGCCCGTAGAATGGAATGCCTGGTTGAATGCCTTATAAATGAATTCGTTTTCCGTCTCCGGCTTTCCCCACTTCTTCGCCGCGGTAAGGAAAACCAGACAGATGGAATTCTTTTTTGCGCACTCCACCCATTTCGATGCATTGACAAAGTCTTCCGCAGAAACTCCCGCAGGGACAAAGATCAGCGCACCCTTATGCTGCGCTCTGTAGTCATCCGGCACGAAAGTTACGATTTCGCGGCTGACGCCGTCCAGCTCTACAGTCTGTCTGAAAAGTCCTCTGTAAGCTGTTCCGTAAGGATCTTCCGCATAGTCAATGGGAAGATCCGGGACATAGTCCCGAATGGTGTATTTACTCATACTACCCGCCTCCTGATATTTTTTGTTATGTTTTATCCTTTTTCCTTATCTGCCCCTGACTTTTGCGTTCGGGCAGTGCTGAATCAAATAATCTGCCACAAAATCGAAATAGTCTTTTTCGACATAAACCTGATTATGGAAAAGCCGCTGGTTGACCATAATCGTATTCCGGCGCTTTTTCAGTATAATTTTCCGCACATGTGCAAACTCGGAGGTGCTCTGGTTCCGTCCGGCCGCCATCAGTCCCTGGCCGGTCTGTCCGATATTGCCGGTTTTAGCTCCGGAGATCGCTAAAAGCAGCCCGAGCGCCTGGGCTTTTTTGAACTGCTTCGGCATCTGGGTGTGTACAATCTTTTGATCGGACATCTCAAAAAACACGATGTATTTCCAGCCGTAGGAAGCCGCGACAATCACGTAGGCCAGCAGGCTGATTGCGATAAAGACAATGAGAAGAATCAGGGGAATTTTCCATTCCGAAGGATCAAAGCTGAATCCGTAGCGGATGATGTCCGGCAGGGAAATCACAAAGCCAAACAGGCCGATAATGGCAGCCGACATGCCAAGTACTTTCCACACGGTAAACAGGATCACCGGGTTTTTCATCATCCGGAATTCATATACCCACCGATAAGTGCCGTCAGATCCCGGGATGACGGCAGTTGAGTCCGGAACGGTCTGCATCTGCTGCTGGTTCGTGTTGTCTATCTTGTCCATCCTCTTCTCCTTTCACAGCCTGATCAGTGAATCGTTGCCCGAAGCCCGTATCCGCCGATCATGTCTTTCAGCTTCTCCATGTATTCATCACTCGGAGGCGTCGCTTCAAAAGCAGGCCCGTCACTGATCCGGAGGTACTTCATGACACCGAAGTTATGATACGGCAGAAGCTGAACCATCGTCACCGCATCCCCTAATTTCCTGCAGAATTCCGCAGTCTTTCGGATGTTTTCCGGATCATCGTTGAATAACGGAATGACCGGAATCCGGATCTGGAGTTTCTTGCCGTGTGCAGCAAGCTCCTGTGCATTTTCGAGGATCAGTTCATTCGGCACCTGCACGACTTTCCTGTGCTTTTCACTGTCCATATGCTTCAGGTCATAAAGATACAGGTCTGTATAGGGCATGGTCCGCTGAAGCACTTCCCACTTTGCATAGCCCGTCGTATCCAGCGCTGTATGGATACCGTTCTCTTTCAGCTTTTTCAGAACAGATTCGACAAAATCAATCTGCATCAGCGGTTCTCCGCCGGAAATCGTGACGCCGCCTCCGGAAGTCTCATAATAGCTTTTGTCCTTCAGGAGCCGTTCCAGAAGTTCGCTCACGGTATAATCTTTTCCGCAGAGATAAAGAGCGTCTGCAAAGCACTGTTTCGCACAGTCGCCGCAGTCGTCGCAGAGATCCCTTTTGACATGAATCATTTGGATTTCTGTATCATCCGTGATATTCTTCCTGGTCTTTCCGAGTTCAATCGCGTTCTTCGCGCAGGCTTTGATGCAGCGTGATCCGCAGACTTCAACCCCGAGACAGCGGATGGACATAAAGCTCAGCTGTTTCTTCCCAAGCTGGGACTCCGGACTGTGACACCAGGGACAGCGCAGCGGACAGCCTTTCAGAAATGCCGTCGTCCGGATGCCGGGGCCATCCTGAACGGAATAGCCCTGAATATCATAAAGGCGTCCGACCGGCTCGTGTTCTTTTCCTGTTTCCATAACAATCAATCATCCGTGAAAGTACTGCTTTCCGGCTTACATTCTGTGTTCCGCGCGCGAGATAATATCGTTCTGCATCTCCGTTGTCATATCGACAAAATACGCAGAGAAGCCGGCAATGCGGACCACAAGGTTATGATAGTTTTCCGGATGTGCCTGCGCTTTCCGGAGCGTTTCGGCATCGACCACGTTATACTGGACTTCCATGCCGCCGTTTTTGAAATAGGCCTGCGTCAGGTTCTCTAATTTTGTCACGCCGTCGTCTCCCCGAAGCGAGGTCGGATGGATCTTCAGATTCAGCGCCATGCCGTCCATGAGGTGGCCCTGTTCGAATTTCGTGGCGGAGTTCAGAACGGAGGTCGGCCCGTTTTTATCCCTGCCCTGTGCGGGGCTGCAGGCGTCTGCGATCGGATCCCCGGTCCTGCGCCCGTCCGGCGTAGCCCAGGTGATCTCGCCCTGTACCACGTGATCGGAAGCGCCGAAAGTGCCGCACTTGTAGGTCGTACAGCGGCAGGTCGAGAACGCACGGGTGATCTTATAGTACAGATCCATGACGTAGGTCATCTCTTCATCCGCATAAGGGTCATCATTTCCAAAATGCGGAACGGTATTCAGTACAATCTGCCGGAGCATTTCGTGGCCTTCCCAGTTGTCCAGGATCGCCTGCAGGAATTCTTCGCGGGTCGCTATCTTCCTGTCAAACACGACATATTTCAGCGCAGTCAGGGAGTCTGCCGTCGTAGCAAGGCCTGTTGCCGTACCGCCGTAGCTGTTGTATTTTGCGCCGCCCTCGGAGACGTCCTTACCGGACTCCATGCACCCTTCTGTGGAGATGGACAGGTTCGGGAAGGGGAACAGGCGCGGATATTCGTGCTCTGTCAGGTTGTTCAGCGTGGCGGACCAGGTCAGCATCCAGGTGCAGATTTTCTCAAAGGCCGCGCGCACCTCGTCCATACTCTCCATCTCATAGAGATAACCGGAACGGACTTTCTCAGGGCACTGCGCACCGTTGATCGGATTGATTCCGTTATTGATCGCCATGAGAAGCGCAATTGCCCAGTAAATCCCGTTGTGGCCCATGGCGGAACCGTTCGGTGCCGGATAGTCGTTTCCGGACCCGGTGATCTCCTGGCAGCCGATAAAGGCAAAATTCCGCGCGTCCTCAAGAGAGAATCCGAGTTCCCGGACAAGCGAAGGCACGATCACTTCGTCATTCTGAAGAAGCGGCAGCCCGCCGACACGCGTGGATGCTGCCATCGCACAGTCCCACATCTCTTTCGGAGTGTTCTTTGTCGCACGAAGCGAGATCGTCGGTTCGTGGAGATCCAGCCGTGCCATCGACTCCAGCACCATAAAGGAGACCGGATTGACCGCATCTTCACCGGTTTCGGGATCCGTTCCGCCGATCGTGGTATGCTGCCCGAGATGGCCGATTCCTGCGGTCTGGGCATTCTTGCCGAAGCCGCCCCCGTAGAAGGTATTGATTTTCAGGAAGAACCCGTCCACGTACTCCTGCGCTTCGTCCATCGTGATGCGGCCGGCCTCAAGGTCAGCTTTCAGGTAGGGCCAGGTGTACTGGTCAAAGCGCCCGATACTGGTAACGCCGGGGTCATTCTCTGCCTTCAGGAACACATTGTACATCATGACCATCTGGCAGACTTCCCAGAAAGTACGCGGCGTCTCGGTCGCAATCCAATCGAGGCTTTCTGCGCGGCTCAGGTATTCTGCTTTTTTCTCAGAATCTTCGGTCTTTCCGGCGAGCTCCCGCGCAAGTTCCGCACAGCGGCGCGTCAGTGTAATAGCGCCGTCGCAGGCAACGGTTGCCGCCTTGTAGAACATGTATTTTCCGATGTCGTCGCCCATGATGCTGCCTTCATGCGCATCGAGCCAGTCCTGTGCCTGCCTCCGGATCGCACCGTAGCCCTGACGGATGATATTCTGGTAGCCGGGGGTCAGATGCCCGGGCGGCAGATAGATCGGCCAGCCTCCGATCTTTCCGGAGGGGTTGGCCTGCAACCGGAAAAATTCCTGAACGCCGTCCGGAAGCCAGTCCGCCGCCCCGAAGCCGCCCGTCATCTCCATCCGCTCCTTCGCGATTTCCCGAAGTTCCTTCAGATCCTCCGGGGAGATTGCGAGCTGCTGATGCGAATAGAACGGATCATCCTCCGGCGCGTGATGCAGGCCGTCTTCCCGGATCGGCCAGGTGTTTTCAATATCCACGCCGAGCCAGCCCATGCCGCCGGCTCCGCCCCAGCCTCTGTTTCCGAGGCCGCCGAAGAAGTACTCGTCTTCCTGGATATTCAGCGGCATCCGCTCCAGAACATACAGCGAAATGTACGGTTTCTGCAGCATCGGCGGAAACTTGATGTACTTTTTCAATGCCTGAAGCTGCAGACGTGCCTTTTCAGCGTCTGAAACGATGAGCCTGTCGCGGACGGCATCGCGGAGTCTTGCGACCCGCTCCGTATATGGTTTGAAGGTATACATCGCACTTCCCTTTCTTCTGTATTGCATGAATGCACGTTTCAATTTCGCACACATAGACAGTATATCAAAAACAGCCTGCAGATTCAATGGCAGAAACAAAAATCTGAAATGCAGGAAATGGGTCCCGGGGTATATCATTTTCTCTTTCTCTGTGCTATAATCCCTGTGTATGATTCCAGACTGATTCCGGGGGATTCTGCCATGAAAGACAATATTCCAGAAAACGATGACCAGTCCGCTGTCCTCCTTCCGGACAGTGAACCTTCAGAAAACGCAGAGGAAAATGCAGCTGTTCCTGCTGAAGAAAACGCAGAGGAGAACGCTGTTGTTCCTGCTGAAGAAAACACTGCCGTCTCCGAAGTTCCGCCCGCTGACCTGAAGCGGGAGAAACGCCAGCAGCGGGCGCTTCGGATCAAAAGTTTTCTCCAGGACGAATCCGTCCAGCAGGTCGGGCGCATCCTTGGTGCAGGTATGATCCAGATCGGCGGTTCCATTGCCTATGAAAAACTGTTCAGCCGCTATGAACGCCCGGATTATGCCGTAACCCCCGGGCTTCGGTGCTATGACAGAATTGCCGAAAGGCTTCCGAGAAAATGCTTCTCATTTCCTTCCGACAACATTTCCTGCGCCGGCTATTACTATCCGGCCGAGTCTCCCAAAGGACTGATCGCCTTCGCCCATGGCCTTCATACCGGAGCGGACGATTATCTGTCCATATTTGAATTCTTTGTCCGACACGGCTACAGCATCATCGCCTTTGACGGAAAAGGAACCTACGATTCGAAAGGGAATTCGACGGTCGGGCTCTCGGAAGCGCTGGTCGAACTCGACCATCTGATTGACCTGATTGAGGAAGATCCTGCATTTAACGCGCTCCCGCTTTTCACTGTCGGGCATTCCTGCGGCGGTTTTGCGGCTTCCGCAGTTCTTTCCCTCCATCCGAATATTCGCGCCGCCATGACCATTTCAGCCATGAACGACGCGAATACACTGATTACCGGAAAAGGGTTTATTTACACATCCATTCTCGGTCTTCCCGAGACGAAAATGACTTCGGCTTTCCTGAATGAAACGCAGAAGAATCTCTTCGGTTCCTATACCGAACTGAATGGTGCTGCAGCCATCAATTCTGTTTCCTGTCCCGTCCTGATTGCGCACGGAATCAAGGATATGGTGGTTGAATACCCGAGCCCGGTATCGCTGATTTTCCACAAAAACGAAATCCGCAGTGAGAATGTGACTTACTATACTGGGACCGGAAACAGGGGAAGTCACGATACGGTCTGGCGTTCTTCGGAAGCTGTCGACTATCAGGAGCAGGTAAAGAAGGAACTTGAACTTCTCCGAAAGAAGAAAGGAAAGAGCTTTACGCCCGAAGATGAGGCAGCCTTCGTCTCCGGGATCGATCATGACCTGTACAGCGCAATCAACACCGAGCTGTTTGAGATGGCCGTCCGTATGTTTGATCAGGCCTGCACAGACTGAACTTCATAATCCGCCAAAAAAAGAATTCCATTCGGCTGAAATCACGGATGATCACCGAATGGAATTCTTCTTTTTATTCCGTCCACGAGGGGATTCGAACCTCCGACCTGCCGCTTAGGAGAGCCATTCTCATTTATGCTGTATGGCATCGGCTGAGTACCTCTAAGTCCATATAATATCACGTTTTTTTCAAGGTTCAAGTTCCGTTGAGTACATCTGAAATCCTCTTTTTTCATTAGAAATCCGATAATAATTTTAGCAGTTTTTTAGAAATTGCTAAAAAAGTATTGCCTCATTTCTACTCTTCAATTTTCTTGAAGTTCCCTCTCCTGTCCCCCACGAAATACGTTTGCGCTTGTTGGAACACTGCCGGGTGTAGTGCAGAATATCCTGACCTTGTTTAAGTG
>CADCPV010000176.1 GCA_902803345.1 uncultured Eubacteriales bacterium
AGACAGAAAGATGCCGAAAAAACCGATCGAACAGTTACTTGCAAACGCCAATCAGGATGAGAAAGAAGAAATCTTTGCGGAAAACGCGAAAGAAAAGCATGAGGCGGTGAAGTCAAAGATCAATAAAACCATCCAGGCACAGGAGGGGAAACTCGACAAGCTCTGGACGGCGATTTATTATTCTGTTATGCGGGACACCATGGGCTCAGACAAATCCCTGACGGACCAGGAAAGAGTCGAGTTCGGAACAGGTTTTCATAAGAAGGTCAATGAAGAAAGACAGAAAACGGAAGCGGAACTCGGTGACAAAGCGGTTTCAGCCGTTATTCCGGATCCGCCGACCCTGGCCGCCTTCCGTGAGTTTTATCAGCTTATCGGCATGACACAGGGGAAGTGCGCCCACATGCTGTCAAAGGAGCATGCCGAGATTAAGAAGGGGCTTTCAAACGAACTGGATCCCGGAACCAGGGATGATCTTGCAGATGTCCTTGTGCTGACCGGAGAAGGCCTTGCCGGGAATATCGAGCGGTATGCGACAAACATGATGAGCGACATGCTGCAGAAAACTTCGACCGCCGCATCTCCGAACGGGGAACCCATCGAATACGACTATGTGCTGAAGGGCCTTCTTGCAGAAGACTTCAAAAAACATCTTGGACCGGACCCGCTTCACCCGACGATGACGGTTGCGGAATTCATGGATCTCTCGCATATGAGTCCTGCAGACCGGGAAGGCTTTCTGAAGAAGACCAAATGCAAACCGGAAGACAATCTGTACGACCACATGTTTGAAGGGGTGAGAAAAGATCTGAAGGCAAACGACCGGAAAAAGAGCGTGGAAGAACAGCGTGCCCTGTGCCACGACAGGGTTCTGTTTGAAATGACGAATGCCTATGAGTCACAGATCAAGAGAGGCTGGATGAACGAAGGCAGGGAACAGTATAAGAAGGGCCTCCAGAAAACCGAACAGAAAGAATTTGAGAATGGGCAGCGCCTTCAGAACCTCATCGGAAAAGGCTTCGGGAAGATGAGAGACAGTCTGGAGGAGAAAAACCAGGATTGCAAAAAGCTGGCCGAGCCGATAATCCATGACAACAAAGTTAAAACCCTGAAATTCGTAACAGAAAAGCTGACTTCCCAGAAGCCGCTCGGCATGCGGCAGGAACCGGGCCTTACAGAGGCGATCACATCCGGCAGCGGACAGAAGCTGGCCGAACGCGCCCATGTGACGCGCGGGGCGATCCGGGAACTGGAATCGACGGGTTCGACCTGGGAATACCACAGCAAGAACTCCAAAACCTATGACAAAATGGTTCAGTCCCTAAAAGATTATCACAAGGCGCTTGCCGCGGGAGAAGGCGGGAAGGCGCTCGACCTTAGAAACGACTGGTACCGGAACGCGATCAGGTACGTCACCGGGAAGGAAAGCAAGAGAAGGGAGATACACGGCCAGACCCGATTCGATTCGGTAATGACGATGCTTTACAATGAACTGAAGCCGGAGGAATTCCAGAAGCTCCTGAACGAAGTCAACAGCAAGCGTTCGGATGCGGACAGGCTGACAGTGGAAATGTTTGCGCACAGGAAGCAGTCCTATATCGAGGCCAGCAGGACAGAAGAAAATGCGATTCAGGAAAAGACCCGGAACAACGCGACAGACATTCCCTATCGCTATATACTGAAAGTGGTTGAGATGGATGAACTGTACGCACCGAAGAAGTCTGAAAACCAGATAGGAAACCTGAACGGAGCTGTCAGCGAGTATCCTGCCATCGGACTGAAAGATACGGCTGATGTACATTCCCAGGGGCTTTCCAACAAGGATTTTGCGGCGCTCGCCTTTGCAAACGCGCTTTCATCCAAAAACAGGGAAAGCCACCTGATTGAAAACGATCTGCTGATCCAGAACGAGACTGCGGTCGAAGACGGCAAAAAAGCCGCCGATATTGCGTTTAAAGCCTACGGAAACAAGGACAAGATTCCGCTTGCGAATCTCCTTTCTCTGGGCATCAGGAAGCTGAACCAGACTGCTCAGGAGAGTGTCGACGCCGAGGAGAAGGCCTGCATGCAGGAGATGGCAAAGCGCATGACCAACATGCTGGAGCGGGATCCGGAGCTTCAGAAATACGCGATGCGTCAGGGACTGAAGCAGGAGGAAATCGAAAGTGTCCAGAAACTTGCCGCTCCGAGAGAAAGGACAGGAAGTCTTGTGGATATTGAGGCCGAACAGATTATGAAGAAATGATTTTTCAAAACAAAGCGGCCCGGCTTCGTAAAAAGCCGGGCCGCTTCCTGTACTTCAGGTGATCCGGGAAAGGTTATTCCGCAGACAGTCTCACCGAAGCTTCGCCGATACCCGTTCCCGCGATTTTCAGTACCGCTTCTCCCGGCTCATATCCGGCGCGGAGTACAGCCAGAGCTTTCCCGCGGAAGCTTGTGAAACTGCCCTTCGTATAGTTTTCGGCTGTGACGGGATTTCCGGAGCCGAAGCCCTGAAGCGTGAGTCCGGAGCCTTCAACCGCGGCCGTAAGTGGGATTTCGGCATCGGGAACAAAGGCCCCGTTTTCATCGAGGATTTCCGCACGCACATAAATCAGGCTGCTGCCGTCTGCGGGAGCAGCGTCATTTTCGGCGATCAGCCGGACTGCAGCCGGTGTCCCGTGCGTCGAAAGCGCGTCGCGGGAGATTTCTTCTCCCTCCGAATAACTGACGGCTTCAATCGTGCCCGGTTCGTAAACCGTTTCAAACACAAAGGAATCCGGCATTCCGGCAGCAGGCGATTCGCCTGCTTTTTTTCGGCCGAGCGAAACGCCGTTCACGAATGCTTCAACTTCCTCAGCACGGGAGAAGACCGCGATCTTTACCGGCTTACCTTCCTGACTGTCCCATTTCCAGACCCTTTTCACATCCGTAAAGCCCCAGCGGCTGATGAGCTCCGTTTTGCCGAAGACTGCGGGGTCATAGGAGAAAATGAAGGTCTCCGGCGATCCGTAGACCACCTTCCGGTAAAGGCCCTGCGGCAGGATATTTCCGCAGATATCGATGTCGGCGTCGTTCGCAAGCCGCCAGGGGAAGACGGAAGCATGGGAACTTAAGGCAAAAGGACCGCGCTGAAGCGCCGGGTCGTCCGGTGCGACAAAGACGGATTTTCCGATGCCGGCTTCGCCGATATAGTCCGCGGCGGTCCAGGTGAAATCGCCGATGACGTAGGGTGTCGACTCGATCATCGGCCAGTTTTTGCCGATCTCATTCGGAAAGTTTTCGGAGCCCAGGATCACGCGCTCCGGGAAGCGCTCATGATCATAGGCGTACTTGCTTTCCAGATAATTGTAGCCCACAATATCCAGCCCGTTTGTGAAGGCTTCGGTATAGTTTTCCCAGGTCGGATCAAAGCCGGAAACGTCTGCATTCTGGATCGTACCGGACGAGGCGGCTTCCTGCATCTTTTTCATCTGTTCCGCCATCATCCGGTCATCGAGTCCGTTCCAGAAGGAACAGATGCCGTTACTGACCGGACGCGAAGGATCGAGCGCTTTGATGCGGGAGGCGAGTTTTGTCGCAATCGTGTAGCCGTTTCCGAGACCGCCGCGCTCCGTGATTTCGTTGCCGGTTGACCAGATGATGACCGCCGGATGGACGCGGTCCCGGCGGACAAAGGCCGAAAGGTCCTTCTCCCAGTCAGTTTCGAAATACTGGTTGTAGTCGCCGGGCTGCTTGCCCATGCCCCAGGCATCGAAGGCTTCGTCGAAAACATAGACGCCGAGCCGGTCACAGGCTTCGATAAACGCCGAAGAGGGCGGGTTATGTGTTGTCCGGATCGCATTGAAACCGATGGATTTCAGGATGGACAGTTTCCGGGCTTCCGCATCGTACAGGGAAACGGCGCCGAGAATTCCGTTGTCGTGATGCAGGCAGCCGCCCCGAAGCTTGACGGACTTCCCGCTGATCCGAAGCCCGTGCCGTACATCGGCCTGAATTGTGCGGATGCCGAAAAGAACGGAATCGCAGTCCACGGTCTGAAGTTCTTCAGGAAGCGGAATGAGATGCGTACGGAATTCCTCAAGGGGCCTCGCGGAAGCCGAAAGACGGTACAGGTTCGGCTGTTCCGAATCCCAGAGCTTCGGATTGTCGACAGTCAGGGTATAGGAAGCGGTTTCTTCCGAATTCGGCGGGATCTGGATGCGGATCGAACGCGAGAGAAGCGGAGAAGCATTTTCGGTACATACGCCGCGGCCGGGATCCTGCCGGAGGGAGAATTCCACCTCGGTGATGACATTCTTCCCGGTCCGGTTCACGACTTCTGCGGATACTTTCAGGTATGCGGTAACAGCGTTCCCGTCCGCATCGTATTCGATTTCCTTTGTGTATCCATAGATTCCGCTTTTTTTCAGATAGACTTTCGGCGTATGGACAAGTTCCATGCTGCGGAAAATTCCTGCTCCGGAATACCAGCGGGAATTCGGCTGCATCGAAGGGTTGACAGTGATGGCAATCGAATTTTCTTCGCCAAAGTACAGATAGGGCGTGATTTCGACTGCAAAAGGCGCATAGCCATAGTGCTGCAGCGCGGCCTTCGTGCCGTTCACTTCCACGGTTGCATTCATCATGACGCCGTCGAAATGCAGGAAGACAAGTTCCGATTCCCACGCTGCCGGTATCAGGACTTTCTTTTCATAGTGCGCGACGCCGGCATTGAAATAGCCGCTCGCCGGGCCGGAAGGCGCCGCTTCATACACATCGCTTTCGATCATGTAATCGTGCGGCAGGTTGACGGTTTTCTCTGTTTCGGAAGGCATCATCTGAAACGGGCTTTTCTGTCCGAAATCAAATG
>CADCPV010000177.1 GCA_902803345.1 uncultured Eubacteriales bacterium
ACGGAAAGCTCGTGCTGACTACGGATGACGGACTGTATGAGCTAATTTTCGACCGGAAAGCGGAGGATCTGGTGTTCCTGAAAAAAGAATCCACCGACTGGCCGCCTTCCGAAAATCCGCCGAAAAACAAAGCCCTGTTCCTCCGTACTGACAATACGGATGGTACTCCTACCATGGAGGACCGGACAAACGCACGGCTCGCACCCTGGTTCGGCAGCTATTCCTACGGCGCCGGCCGGATCGTTCTTTCAGAAGAGGGATTTCGGATCGAAGTCAATTCGGAGCGCGCCGCGTCCGGAACGCCGGGATTTCTGCAAAGCGGACTCCTCATTCTTTATTCGGATGAGGATAACTGCAGCCTGCAGTTTGAACTCGGGGAAAACTGCCTGATCAGCGCCACCGAATCGCAATACTGGCCGTCTGTCCGCTTCCGGCCCGCAAAAGGGACTGTATTTGAGCGAATGAATTAGCGCACCCATAAAAAGGACAAGCCCCGAAAATGCACTTGTGTGTTTTCGGGGCTTGTCCTTTTTTATGAGTGCTGTACCTTATTTCAGGATTTTGATGCTGTTGATGAACGGAATCTCCATTGCTTTTCCGCGGCAGGCGCCAACCAGTGCGATAATATCATAAACCAGAACAGGAATATAGCAGAGGTTTACGATCCAGCGCAGAATCCGGAAAATAATACCGGCGTAAGGAATATGACCGAGCCAGCCGAGAATCATAGCGACGATACCGATACCGACTTCCAGGATCGCGAGAACCAGGCCCTGATTCGCATGGAAGCGAGCGTACGGCGAATTCTTGGCGCCGAAAATCGGGACCAGCACTAACCATGAAATGTAGGCAAAAATACCCATCACACGGTTTTCGCTGATATCTGCCGGTGCGAATTCATCGGTCCGGTCTGTAAGTGCAAAAGCGTTTTTCTTATTTTCTGACATATTCGTTCCTCCGTATAGTAATGTTGCGCCTGTGGCGTTTTCTATATTCTAATATAAAAACCGTTCTTTGTAAAGAGCCTGCAAGCAGTTATTGCGCCGATTCATTCAACACCGGTTTCGTCCCGTTTTACAGCATCTGCCGCTTATTTTCCGTACGGCCAGGGCAGGTCCGCGCTTAGTGGGCTTTCGTAGACCTTTCCGCCCATGCTCTTTGCAAATTCTGCCTTTGCAGCCTGAAGGCGCGCAGGATCCGACACCAGTTTATACGCTGCCGCTGCCATCAGTTTGGCTGCGCGGATCATACCCTTAAATCCGATGGCGGATCCGGCTGCGGCCGTCATGCTCCAGCTGTGCTGCCGGAAAAGCGTCGGCGCACAGCATTCCCGGACCTGAAATCCCGGGCAGATATGCTGAACGTCTCCGTAATCGGTGGACTGGAAGATCGGGCTGTGCAGAAGCTCCTGGTTTTCGATGCTGATTGGCGGTGTGATCCCCTCCTGATACTCTGGGTAGAAACGGTTGATCCGATCCGCAAAAGCCAGTTCTTCTTCCGTATATTCCTCCAGCGGAATCTCGGCGCGCGCCTCCTGCACCGCTTCCCCGATCACATGATTCTGCAGCGTCGGATAATAGCCGCCTTTCCGGATAACGGAGACTGCCGTGTCCGTCATCAGCGCCGCTCCTTCCGCACACTTTTGAACGCGCCGGAAGGCGTCGATCACCCCTTCTCTTGTGATTGCCCGTATCATATAGGAAACTTCCGCGAAATCAGGAACCACATTGGCCGCACCGCCGCCGTTCGTGATCTGATAATGAATGCGGACGTCGTCGGTCACATGTTCCCGCAAAAATTCGCTGCCGATGTTCATGAGCTGTACCGCATCGAGTGCGCTTCGCCCGAGGTGGGGTGCGGAAGCCGCGTGCGAGCTGGTCCCTCTGAACTGAAAAACCGCTTCCTCAATGCTCATATGCTCACCGTAGCTGTCCCGGTTCTCTCCCGCAGGATGCCAGGCAAGGGTAAAATCACACTCCGAAAAGGCGCCGGCTTTGGCCATCCAGCCTTTTCCGGATTCCAGTTCCTCCGCCGGACAGCCGTATAAAATCACGGTCCCCGCTGCATTTTCTTTTTCCAGCGCTTCCTTCAGCGCAATTGCCGCGCCGACACAGCCGGCGCCTAAAAGATTATGTCCGCATCCGTGGCCGAAGCCGCCTGGGACGACCGGATTCGGGAAGGGGCAGGCTTCCTGGCTCAGGCCCGGAAGACAGTCGTATTCCGCGCAGAATCCGACGACCGGATGGCCGGAGCCCCATACGGCGCGGATCGCGGTCGGCATCCGGTAAGCGCCCTGTTCAACACGGAAACCGTTTTGCTCCAGCACTTCTGCCGTCCAGCAGACCGCCTGCGTTTCCTTCCAGCCGGGTTCCGGATTCTCCCAGATCTTTTTGGCAAGATCCGTAATCTCTTCCTGATGGGCATCTACGCTGTCAATAATAAACTGAGTGGTCATGAAGATTCTCCTGATGCC
>CADCPV010000178.1 GCA_902803345.1 uncultured Eubacteriales bacterium
AGGCAGTTCATTGAAAAGCCAGTCGCCGTAAAGCAGGGTGTCAAAGGGGTTGCGGTACGTAAAGAGCGTATTGGGGACGCGGGTGCGAAAGACGCCGTTTCCTTCCTCTGCCCAGTCGGTTACGATCTCGGCGCCGCTGATCACGGCTTCGCCGTCCCCTGCGGCTTCGTAGACGATGCGGTGATCTTCAGTCCCGCCGTTTGCCGGGCTGACCCATTCGCGGTAGATGCCGGCGTGGATTCTGACGGTATCGCCGGGCAGCGCAATCGAGGCGGCTTTCTGGATGGAGCGGAAAGGCTTGTCCTCGGTGCCGTTCCCGCGATCGCAGCCGTTTACACTGACGTGAAAGATCATGAATGATACCTCCTTCTGAGCTGGTGTTATTCTGTGCTTTCATTATAGTGAAAGAGAATCGTTTTGTCTATAGAAGAATAAAGATTGGGCAAGAGGATTGAACAGGCGGCAGTTCTGTGTTATGATCAGACAGGAGCGTCATATGGACAGCAGTTTGAGGAAAGTGACTCATGAGAAATGAAAAAGAAATAATCGATCAAGTATTGGATGCGGCGAACAGGGACGAGACGGTCAGAGCGGTGATCAGGACCGATCTGCTCCCGAAAAGGGACTTTGCCTATTACAATTTCACCTTTATCGTAAGCGATCCGGAAAAGTATGACAGGGACGTTTTCGAAACCTGCTTCGGCGACAGAATCCTGCTTTACAGAGGTGACCGGAATTATCCCGAACTGTTTCCGGATGGGGAAAAAGCGCATCTGATGGTGTTTCGGGATGGGACAACGATCGCCGTCCACATCATGGATCAGACCGCTTTTCTGGCAAGATATAACAGGGAAAAGAACTTTGAGAATGTCTGGTTTGGCGATACCTATATGAAAATCCTGGACAAGGATCATGCGCTTCCTGAGATCGAACGCCTCGAAGAGAGGCAGATCTGGTTTGCGGAAACACCTTCCGAAGAACAGTTTACGGGAATATGCAGTGAATTCTGGTGGGTGCTGAAAACATTTGCCGAATATACCCTGAGAAAAGAGCTTCCGTCGGCCATGTTTTACCTGAATGTGGCTGTCCGGGACCTGCTGAACAAAATGATCAGGTGGTATCTGTTTTTGCGTGCAGGACAGCCGGTCAATATGGGCATTCTTGACTGCAACATGGAAAAACTGCTCCGGGAAGACCTGTTTTTGCTGTATAAGAAAACATATCCCTCTGCAGACTATGAAAAGATATGGGAAGCATACGACGCTGTTGTGAAACTGTGGACCATCATCGGAAATGACGTCGCAGCGCGCTGCGGATATTTATATCCGGCAGATACGGAGAAAGATATGCTGAGCCTGATCGGAAGCATGAAAGAATCTGTAAACACGCTGTAAAACGGACTGCAGAAGGTGGATATGATTATGGATAAAAAGACTGTGATGGAAAAACTTGTCCGGGAAGCCCATGAAAAGGGACTCTTCAACGGTACCTGGCTCTATGCAGAGCACGGCGAAATCATTTCCAAAGGGGCTGTCGGCTTCCGCGACCCGGAAGACAAACTCCCCATGCGGGAGGACAGCATCTTCGACCTGGCCTCCGTCAGTAAGCAGTTTACTGCTGCGGCGATTATGCTGCTGGTCCGGAAGGGCCTTGTGGGGCTGGAGGACGAGATTACGAAGTATTTTCCCGAACTTCTTTACCCGGGCGTCACAATCAGGCAGCTTCTGACCCATACCGGAGGCGTGCCCGATTATTTTGAGGACATCAGTTACATGGTTCGGATTTGGGAGGAGGAACACAGAATCCCGGACAACCATGACGTTGTTCGCTTCCTCTGTGAAAGTAAAATTGAGGCCTACTTCGCACCCGGGGAGGATTTTGAATATTCCAATTCCGACTATTGCCTGCTCGCGCTGATCGTGGAGCAGGTCTCCGGGATTTCCTTTGAGGACTTTCTGCAAAAGAACATCTTCGAACCTGCCGGTATGAACGCCACCGCAGTCTGCCATGTCCGCAGGGACGGCTATCCGTCCGACAACTTCGTGCACGCTCTGGTGCTGGAGGATGGGCGGTACATTCTCCCGGATGTCTCCAAAAATGATGATGATGTCGTTGCGGAAGATGGAACCAGCGGCGAAGGCGGCGTGTATTCCAATATCTTCGACCTTTTAGCCTGGGACCGGGCGCTTCGGGAAGGAAAACTGCTCACACAGGAAGAACAGCAGCTCATGTATACGCCTGTCAGGCTGAATAACGGAGAGGTCTTTGTGGACGAGGAAGAAGGTGCGGGCTACGGCTTCGGCTGGTACGTCATCCATGATCCCGAATTTGGGCTGATCGTGGAGCATGGCGGCTGGCATAAGGGCTCCTACGCCCAGTATGAACGCTTCGTCGATGTGGATGGACTGCTCATTATGCTTTACTGCCGCGATCCCGAAGATGCCCATGCGGGCCAGGTCTTTTACGAGGATATGCGCGGTATTGCAAGGGGCAGGGAACCCCAGCCTGTCCGTACCCTGGAGGAGCGTATGGAGAAAAAACCTGACAAATCCGCTTGGGAAAGCTTCTGCGGCAAGTATGCCCATGAAGAAGGTGATACCTTTTACCCGGATGAGGTCTACCTGCAGGATGGGGACCTGTACGTGAAGTGGATGCGCACCCACGGTGATGGCTTTCATTGGAAGCTCTACCCTTTGGGAGACAATGAATTCGGCATCAAGAAGTTTGATTTCACCATCTGCTTCGATGAGGGTCAGCTGACCTGCTATGACGAGGTCTACAGGAAGCTGTAAGCTGTCCGATAAGCTTCGGTCAAATTTCTTGTTTCTCTGTTGGACATCAGTTGGACATGGAGTACTATACTGGACACAACATACATCACGGAGGTTATTTTCATGCCGAATCCCAAAAAAACACAGCAGGCGGACCCATTTCCCTTTGCCTACCAGCGCGTCAGAGATCCTGAAAGCGGCGAGTACAGGACCGTCCGGCTTGTAAGTCCGCAGATTCCGGAATATATTCTGACAACCGGCGACACAGGAGCATTGGAGCGCTTCTATGCACAGAACAAGAAAACGCTCACGGAAGCCGACCATAAGTATATGAAAGCGCGGCTGCATACCGCGTGGAAGGTTGACAATATCCGGAAAGAGAATCTGCTGAAAATCGGTCAGGGCACCATGCCCGCCGTACCGCAGCCTACGACGAAAAAGGGGTTCACCGGTCTGGACCTGAAATATTCGGGACCGCAGACCTCCAACAACGGCTGCTGGTCCTGCGGACTGAGTCTTCTCTTAAAGTCCCGCGGCGTCGATCTGTCCCAGGAGGAAATCCGTGCATGGCGTCCGGCTTTTGAGCCCGGCCAGGAACAGCGCATGAGTCCGGGACGGCGTATGATGATGGATATGGACAGCGTCAACAGCGTCTATGAGAATGCGGACCTTGTCCAGCAGGTGCTTCCGAACAGTGCCCTGACGACGGTTACGCTGAATGCGCTTCCGGACAATTTCCACATCCCGGGCACGGAGGAACTGAATCAGGAAATCCTGAATTTCATGACAGAGGAAGAACGGGCTCAGGCAATCCAGCAATATGAAC
The DNA here is from genome assembly GCA_902803345.1 of uncultured Eubacteriales bacterium. The sequence goes on from CADCPV010000178.1 coordinate 3,598, forward strand.
AGCGAAACGGCGCGCTTCGGGAAAACGCCCGGAATGCCTTCAAAGCCGAGATGAAGCAGAAGATCGGAGAGCTCGTCCGTCAGGGACTGATCCGTGACAAATCTCCGATCGTTCTAAACCTTGGATCGAATCATTTCGTCACGATTACCGGGATTTCCAAACACGGAAACCGTCTCCGGATCGAGGATTCTCTGCGCTCAAACGACAAAACCACACAGGAACTCTCCGTCGACGAACTGATTGATAAATACATGATCAGCAGGCCGTATAAAGAAGTCAACGGCATTACCATGACCTGGCTCAAGGACCTGCCCGCGCCGCAGTACGAACACCGGGAAACGCAGAAAACCCAGATATACGAAGACAATGTGAATGCATCTTCCTTATCATCGGACGGCAGCATCAATCTGGTTGAGGTACCCGGAACCACGATCAGCGTTGGCAAAAACGGTGCGCCGAGTATCGGACAGCTCAAAGGCCAGGAACTGACGGACACCATAAAAATCGACCAGACGGGCATCCAGCAGAAACTCGGCGGCCGGAAGATGTATGCCACAAACGCAGATCCCGAAATGTACGGCGAGAAGATGTACATCGGCTCTCAGCAGACTTATTATCCGAAAAAGATGTATTTTTTGGGTGATCCGAACCTGACAGAAGACCAGATCCTGCTGGATACGGCCAACACGGAGAAAAAGGAAGCGGAAATTGATGCGGCAATTCAGGGCCTTCCGCAGCAGAAAATCCGTCCGAATGAAGGGTCAATCGGCGCCTTTATTTATGACCAGAAGCAGGAACTTCTGCAGCAGAATCCGGATCCGGCTTATTTTATTGCCAATATCTATGCGGCCAATAAAGTGCTTGAGGGGAAGGAAGCACCGGAGGGCGTTGATAAAAAATCCCTTCCGCTGACACCCGAAGACAAGACCGCGATCCTCGAAGAAACTGCGCAGATCACTCCCCTTGTTAAGAGCATGCTCCCGCAGTCAGCCGGACAGGACACCCTCGAAGTGCTTGCCTGTGCAGATGATCCGCAGAAATTAGTGCAGAAGATCGACTCCTTCCGGACCCGCCTGAAGAATGCCGCGAATTCAGACCTGAACGAGCGGAAAGCCGTGATCGACGACGCCTTCCAGGCGATGCAGGATACCGCGACCGGCAGGAATTATTTCGGTGTCACAAGAAGCAGGAACAGGTCGGAATACACGGATATGATGGAAGAATTCGCGAAGTACAAGACCTCGCTTTCTCAGGGAGAACCGGACGGCGCCGCCGGCTTCAACGCGATCCAGAAGGGGCTGAAGTATATTTCAGACAAGAAAACCGTCCGTTCCACCGAAACCGGCGCAATCCGTTTCGACAATACGATGCGTATCCTGAAACAGCTGATGCCGGCTGCCGAGTTTACAAAGCTCTGCAACAGCATCAACCGCGCCAGGGGCGTAAACGGAATGCCGACTGACAAGAATTTCGTCTCACCCGAGACCTATGCACCGGCGACGATGCAGAACTACGTGAGCAAAATGACGAGGAATCTCCCGAATGCCGGTTTCTCGGAGCAGCGCGACCGCTTCGCCATGATCCTGGCTGCCCGCGAGATCGCGAGACAGAAGAATCCGCGTCATCCGGAAAAAGCGATCATCGTCGGAATCGTCAATAAGAAGCAGGACGAACAGGCATTGAAGCAGCGCGCGAATGAGATCAAACGGGACCCGAATTTCCGTGCCGCCATGGATTCAATCCGAAGAGCTGAACCGGAAGATAAAGCAGGCCTTGTGCAGCTTTTTTCCGGCCGAAACGGCCAGAATTTGGAAGAAGAGGTTCAGACGCAGGCGCTTCTTCGGAATGCCGGAAATTCAGGACCGGGCGTCGGATTCTGATCATGATATAACAGGGACAGGCAGTGCCGCAGAGGATTGCCTGTCCCTGTTCGTTCGGATAATCGTGTCATTAGAAACTTGAAAAGGAGGACAGCATGCTGACAGTCAGGATTATCAGGGAAAACGGCAAACATGCAAAGAGAGCAGAAATCGTTTCTCTTTACGCGAGTGATACAGACTTTGTCCCGTACTTAAGAGACAGGACGATTGACGGAGACGGGACGATTCACCTGAAGGTTCCGGAAGGACCGGTCATCCAGCTCACAAAGTCTCTCGCGATCGAGTGGGCGAAACGGGGAGTCCGCGTAAACAGCATCAGCCCGGGCTATATCGGTACCGACCTGACGCTTTCCTCTCCGACACTCCAGCCATTGATTGCGCAGTGGAATGCGATGGCACCGACCGGACGGCTCGGAAGGCCGGAAGAGCTGGAATCGATCTGTGTGTATCTTGCCGGAGACACATCGACATTTACGACGGGAGCCGATTTCATTCTGGACGGCGCGTTTACCTGTTTCTGATCTGCAGGGACAAGACTTGCTGCGTGAGAATACAGCGATTCAAAAACGGTTCATCATACTGGAAAGATGCAACCACTGAACTGAGCTTGTTGTCTTTTAGAACAGAGAAAAAACATTTCAGAGGTGTGTTATGAAAAACAATTCAATAAAAGCAGTATGTCTTATCCTGATAACCGTTCTTCTCATGACATCGCTTACGGCATGCATCAGACTGGGCAGTTTTTCACAGCCTTCTGTGGAACGCCGGACAGGCGGAGACTCCCGTGAATCAAAAGAATCCGGGAAGAGCAAAGAGTCCAAAACCTCCACGGAATCCGATACCGGAACGGACACCGGAAAAACATCAGCCAATCCGCAGAAAGTCCGCTTTGTCAATTATGACAACGGCCTTTTCCGTGCGAAAATTCCGGAAGGATGGGAGGTGCGTGTTCTGGAAACGTCGGACTACATCCACTACACTTTCCAGATTTATGATCCCAAAAACCCGAAGCTGTGTGTATACTTCAACATGAAAACAGAAGGATACATGAGTTCGGAAGAAGAATACAACTGGTATACCAGTATCTATCCCGACACGATTTTCACAGGGATTCCGTGGCTTGACCCGGCTACAACGGAATATTTCTTCTCTGTTTTCAATCAGGCTATGGATGTAAACAACACAGAAAATTTCACTTTTCCGACACTTTCGGACCTGAAGATGATTGAAAGCTTTGGGACGGATCAAATGGGTGCCGAAACGATCCGCGCGAAGGCTGTATCGGCTGACAGGACAAATGTGGAAGGCATTTTCTACTGCAGCATCATGCCGTTCAATATGTACTATGTCACGTTCTATAATGTGTACAGCACAATGTTTGTGACAGCTCCTGAGGGAGAACTTGGAAACTGGATTGAAGTTCTCTCAAAAACGCTCGGCTCCATTGAATTCACGGATAAATTTACCAGTGAACTCAATAAGGAGCTTGCAGCGCAGGGCGAAGCGGCAAGAGAAATCGATCAGATCTGTTCGGACATGACGGAGATCATCAATCGCGCATGGGAGGAACGCACACGGGACTGGTAAGGATGGGCTGAAAAGGAGTCTCCCTTTCGTGGGTTAGGCGCAGACGCTTTATGCACTGTTGTATGAGCTTCTGGGAAACCGGGAAACCAATCATCATGGAAAAAGGAGTTATGCTGAATGAAAACCGTTTACGATTTTACCGTGAAGGACAGACAAGGAAACGAGATCAGCTTGTCAGAGTACCGGGGAAAGGTACTCCTGATCGTCAACACCGCAACCGGCTGCGGCTTTACACCGCATTATGAGCCACTGGAAGCCATGTACAAGGAGTTCCGGGAGCAGGGCCTCGAGATTCTGGATTTTCCCTGCAACCAGTTCGCAAACCAGGCTCCCGGTACCGAGGAGGAAATCCACGAATTCTGCACGCTGAAATTCGGGACAGAATTCCCGCAGTTCGCCAAGATCGATGTTAACGGCGACAACGCCGATCCGTTGTTTGCCTATCTGGCAGCGGAGAAACCTTTCGTTGGTTTCGGCAAGGGGCTGAAGAATGCGGCACTGAAGAAGTTTGCCGATATGAACAATAAGAAATACGGCGAGAAAACCTATATCGGGTGGAACTTCACCAAATTCCTGGTGAATCGGGAAGGCCAGGTCATCGCACGCTTTGAGCCTACGGAGGATATGGAAAAAGTCCGCACAGCAGTTGCGGCCGAATTAATGAAATAATGTTATGAAATACGGAGAAGGGGAATCTGAAATATGAGCACGCAGACAAACCGTGACAGGGGACACTCCGGATTACAGTGTCATCGCACTGGTGATCGTCGCCGTCGCTGTCGTGGTGAAGATCGTTCTGGGCTGGTATGTCAGGCATACCGGTGAAAAAGTGAATTCGGATTCACTGATTAATTCCGGCAAAGACGCAACACTGGATTCCGTGATCTCAGCGGCGCCTATGATCTGGTCCTGCATAATTACGGCCCGGATTCCTACAACGGCTCTGTTCATATCGAGGTCCCGGACACCCTGTCTGCTGATGACCTGGACAAACTTATCAGAAAGGTCACCGTCGATGTGTATCAGAAGCATGATGTGATCCTTACGGCCATCGGTGTCTATTCGATCAACACCAGGGATCCGGAGGCGGCGGCTGCCAAAGAACACGTAACAAAGCTCGTGATGGCGATTCCCTACGTCCTTCAGATACATGCATTCTATCTGGATCAGAAAGAAATGACCCTGCGGTTTGACATTATTGTCAGTTTTGACGCCAAGGACCGCAGACAGGTCTACCGCGAAGTCTGCGAAGCAGTCCAACGGGAATACCCGGACTATACACTGCAGATCGTGATGGATACGGACTTCAGTGAGGAAAGCGAAACGGGAAA
>CADCPV010000179.1 GCA_902803345.1 uncultured Eubacteriales bacterium
AGGCCGGCCTGGTACTTCTCGAGGAAACGGTCAAAACCTTCGACACCGGTCGGATTCGGATAGAGGGTTTCGCCCCGGTCTCCGTGGAAGACTTTCTCCGAAAGGAAGTGCGGGAAGCTTTCCTGATCGTCGCGGTTCACCATGTAGGATGCAATCAGTGCCATGCCCCAGGGACCGCCTTCTCCGGCTGTCGTCATCACTGCAACCGGCGCATTCAGCGCATCTGCCAAAAACTGCTGCGCGACGCCCTTAGTCTTGAAAATGCCGCCGTGTCCGAACAGCGTATCGACTTCGACCTTCTCCTTTTTCATCAGGATATCGTTTCCGATCTTCAGCGTTGCAAAAGCACTGTAGATATTCGCGCGCATGAAATTCGCGAGCGAGAAATCCGCATCCGGCGTCCGTACAATCATCGGGCGGCCTTCGTCAAGACCGGTGATCACTTCACCCGAAACATAGTTGTAAGCCATAACCCCGCTGCAGTCCGGGCTTCCCTTCAGCGCTTCATTGTAAAGCTTTCCGTAAAGCTCGTTCATGTCCACTTCGACGCCCATCAGTTCCAGGTTTTCCCTGAAAATCTTCACCCAGGCATTCAGGTCCGAGGTGCAGTTCGAGCAGTGCACCATCGCGACCGGAGAGCCGTCCGGCGTCGTAACCATGTCGATTTCCTCATAATAGTCCGACAGCGGCTTCTCAAGCACAATCATCGAAAACACAGAAGTTCCGGCAGAAACATTGCCGGTGCGCTTCAGCACCGAATTCGTAGCCGCCATGCCCGTTCCGGCGTCGCCTTCGGGCGGGCAGACCGGAATGCCGGGTTTGATGTGGCCGGAAGGATCGAGAAGTTTCGCGCCTTCTTCCGTCAGGTATCCGCCGATATCGCCGCAGTTCAGGACTTTCGGCAGCACGTCGCGGACTTTCTTATGGAATCCTGCCTTTTCGGACAGATCGTCAAAGATATCAACCATCTTCTGGTCATAATCCATCGTCTCCGAATCAAGCGGAATAATGCCGGATCCCTCGCCGAGACCCACGACTTTCTGCCCGGTCATCATATAATGCACATAGCCCGCAAGCGTATCGACAAAATCAATCTCCGGCACATGCGGTTCCTTCGAGAGGATCGCCTGACGAAGGTGTGCGATGGTCCAGCGCTGCGGAATATTGAAATGGAACAGTTCCGAAAGTTCGGCTGCCGCTTCGCCCGTGGTCTGGTTCCGCCAGGTCCGGAAGGGGGCCAGCAGTTTTCCGTCTTCATCAAATGCCATGTAGCCGTGCATCATCGCGGAAAAGCCCATTGCCTTCATGGTCTCAAGTTCGATACCATACCGGTTCAGCACATCCGCCCGAAGATTTTTGATGCAGTCCTGAAGTCCGTCCCAGATATCCTCTAAAGAATAGGTCCAGTACCCGCCCTCATAGCGGTTTTCCCAGACATGGTCACCCTGCGCGATGACATCGTGATTGTCATCCACGAGCACTGCCTTAATCCGCGTCGAGCCGAATTCACAGCCCATAACGGCCCGTCCGTCTTCGATAAACTTTCTGTAATCCATCTCATACCTCACTTGATTAAAATTCAGTTCCGCAGCACATATACCCGAGCCGAGGGTTATCGCGGTTCTTCCGAGGTGACCTGGAACCGTCACCGAGGGGGAACTGCGATCCCGCAGGCGAGTCTAACGACTTCTACAGGCGAGTTCCGCGAAATCCTTACGGTGTCAGCCTCTTGGGGCTTCTGAACAGGAACATTGCTTCGTTGATGTGGAGGCCGACAAGAAGCATTGTCAGCCGGTCAAGGCCGAGGCCGAAACCGCCGTGGGGCGGGCAGCCGTATTTGAAGAATTCGAGGTAGAATTCGACGTCATCCTTCAGGCCTTTTTCTTCCGCCTGCTGTTTCAATACCTCATAGCGGTGCTCACGCTGCGCGCCGGTCGTAATCTCCGTGCCGCGCCACAGGAGGTCGTAGCCCTGCGGAATACCGTTTTCATCCCGCATATGATAGAACGCGCGCTTTTCCGCGCTGTAATCGGTTACAAACAGGAATTCGTGATCAAAATGCTTTTTGGTCCATTCAAAGGAAAGACGTTCGGCATCTGTCGTCAGGTCCCCTTTCTCGGAATCCGGAACCGTATAGCCGAAATCCTCTTCAAGGCCCTTGTAAAGCTCCGCCAGCGTCACGACCGGGAAGGGCGTTTCCGGCACAATCACGGGAAGTCCGAACTGCGCTTCAATTTCATCGCCGTACTGCTCCTTTACTTTAAGAAGCATATAAGTCAGCATCTCCTCTTCCATCTTCATGACATCGCGGAAGGAAGTAATATAGCTGAACTCCAGGTCGAAACCGGTAAATTCCGTCGTATGCTTGGAGGTATAGCTCTTCTCCGCGCGGAAAACGGGGCCGCATTCGAAGATCCGGTCAAAACCGGCTGCCATCGCCATCTGCTTGTAGAACTGCGGACTCTGCGCAAGGTAGGCATTGCGGTCGAAATACTTGACCTCAAAGACCTCGGAGCCGGACTCCGATGCTGCGCCAATCAGTTTCGGCGTATGAATCTCAATGAAGTTCCGCTCAAGAAGGAACTCCCGGAGCGCCTTCGTCATGGCAGTCTGGACCTTGAACAGCAGCTGGTTTTTGTCAGTCCGAAGGTCGATCCAGCGATAATCCATCCGATCGTCGATGCCGGATTTCGGGACACCGGGACGCTTTTTCGTCGCCGGGATTTCCTCGCGCTGGATTGGCAGCGCCGCCGCGATGGATTCGACCTTCACCGAGGAAGGAATCATCTCAAGCCCGTTCAGCTTCACATATTCGCTTTCGTAAACGATGCCTGTAACCGAAATCACCGAGTCGCCGGTCAGAGGCTCGATTGCCTCCGCGATTTCCGGGAGTTTCTCCTTCTCCACGGTAATCTGCAGCTTCCCCGTGATGTCCTTCAGAACAATAAAGGCCATCGATTTTCCGTTCCGGAAATTCTCAACAAAACCCTGAACCAGGATTTCCTCATTCAGATGATTCCGGACATCTCCAAGATACACTCTGTCCATAAGTGCTTTTACTCCTTCACAAATATACCTTATTCGAGCGGACGCTCGTAAATATCCACAATTTCCTCATAGCCTTCGGCCGCAAGCTGATCCTTCTGGAAGCGCCGGTTCTTGGCCATGACTGCAATCAGGACCTGCTTTCCTTCCTTCCGGAGCTCTCTTGCGCGGATAAAGGCTTCCTCCGTCTTCTCCGAAGAAAGATTCTTTTCCAGCAGGAAAGCGACGCGCGATTTTGCGCCCGGTACCCGGTATCCCTGATCGACAAGGATCGAAATGATCCGCTCAAAACCGATCGAGAAACCGCAGGCCGGAACATTCTGTCCCAGGAATTTCCCTACCATCTCGTCATAACGACCGCCGCCGCCGACAGAAGACCCGAACTCGGGCACCGCGATCTCGAAAATCGGGCCCGTATAATAGCCCATCCCGCGGACGAGCGTCGGATCAAACACGAGCTCAAAATCGCATTCCTTCGCCGCATTGACGATCCGGAAAATCTCCGCAAGATTCTCTGCGATGCCGGCAGGAAGGAATTCTCCGAGAACTTCCGCTGCAGCAGCCAGCGCATCCGTACCGGTTTTTCCTTCACAGGCGTCAAAAAGCTGCAGGTAACGGTCCACTGCATCCGCGGTATAGCCTGATCCGAGAAGCTCCTCCCGGATGCCCGAAAGCCCGATCTTGTCCATCTTGTCAAGGATAATGAAAGACTCATCCACGCGGTCCTCCGGGAATCCTGCGTAGGCTGCCATTGCCCGAAGAATCCGCCGGTCGTTGATCCGGATCTCAAATCCTTTGAATCCGAGCTTTGAGAGAAGCGTCGTTGTCGCAAGGATCAGTTCGGTTTCGCAAAGATTTGTCGCATCCCCCAAAACATCGATATCGCACTGGTAAAACTGACGGAAGCGGCCCTTCTGCGGCCTGTCGGCGCGGAATACCGGGCCGATCTGCAGCGCTTTAAAGGGTTTCGGCAGTTCTGCCTGATGATTGGCATAGTAACGCGAAAGCGGTACTGTCAGATCGTACCGAAGCCCGCTGTCCGCAAGGTCATTTTCAGTCTTCGCGTTCTCGATCTGAAGCTTTTCGCCGCGCTTCATGATCTTGAAGACCAGTTTTTCGTTTTCGCCGCCCTGCTTTCCCGAAAGGTTCTCGATTGATTCCACACAGGGGGTTTCCATCGGCGTAAAGCCGAATGCTTTATAGGTTTCCTTTACGAGTCCGATCACATAGTCCCGGATCTCCATCTCTGCGGGCAGGATATCCCGCATGCCGTTGACTGGTTTTTTATTCATGTCTGCTCTGTTCTTTCTGCTTTTCTCTATAATCCGAGCTCCGAAACGAGCTCTTTCACATATTCGGTATCGCTGTAGGGATATTTCACGCCCATCTCTTCCTGCCAGCTCTCGTGGCCGAGCCCGATAATCGTGATCAGATCTCCTTCCTGTGCATTCTCAATCGCGTAGCGGATCGCTTCCTTCCGGTTTTTGATCGCAATGTAATTCGGATGCTCCGCCTTGTGAAGTCCCACCTCCGTATCCGCAAGGATCTGCTCAAAGGTCTCCCAGCGGTTGTGTCCGGACGTGACAATGGA
>CADCPV010000180.1 GCA_902803345.1 uncultured Eubacteriales bacterium
ACTGCAATCAACCAGCAGCAGTTTTTCATTACGCTTCGCGACGGAGAGCCGGTTATCAGAGCCAAAATCGGCCCATACAGCAAGATCGACCTCGGTATCGTAAAGTATCATTTCGAGGCGGTGTCAGGGCATAAGTGCAGCTGACTGCTCTGCAGGAGCAAACTCCAGCAAAGACACAGTGACAGGCACTGTGTCCGCAGTACACGGAATGTAATTTTTCTAAGGAACACATAATGTCAGCAAGAGTCTTTTATATACTTCTTGAGCTTTTGTCTCTTGGATACAAGCTATTCACAATGCGTCTTTCCGAACAGCAGAGGAAAAAAAACCTGCCGGAAGAAGTGGCGGATATTTATGATCCGGAACGTTATCAGAAATATCTGAGCTATGTCTCGGATAACCGGAAAATGACGCTTTACAGCACCGCGGTTGAGCTTGCAGTGACGGCAGCCCTGATTTTCTCCCCCGTCTATGGATGGATCGAACAGGCGGTTTCGGGGAATCCTTACCTGATCTTCCTTTTAACAGCAGCATTGTTTCTTGTTGTCAGCGAGATCATCGGGCTGCCGTTCTCATGGTACGATACCTTCCGGATTGAGGAAAAATACGGCCTCAATAAGAAAGACCGGAAGGAGTTCATCAAGGATGAAACACTTGATTTTGCGGGCAATACGATTCTGATCAGCGGACTTGGCATGATCCTGGTATTCATTGGCGAGCACATGGAAAAGTGGACAAAAGGCTTTTCAGTCGGCCTTCTCAGGGCTTTTCTTTTAGGCCTTCTGATTGCGGCCGTAATCGCCGTGTTTATGTTTATTGCGGCTCTGTTTTCCCTGTTCATGATGCGGAAGAAATATACTTTTACACCTCTTGAGGACGGAGAACTGAAGGACAGGATCATGCAGCTTCAGGCCGGAAGCCGCAAACAGGTCCGCCGGATCTATGTTTATAACGAGTCTAAAAAATCCACGTCCAAAAATGCGGCACTTCTGAAGCTTTTGTGGCACAGAGAGTTCTGGATAGCGGACAACTTTCTGAATGAAAACGCTGAAGATGAACTGCTGGCGGTGCTGAGCCATGAGATCGGCCATCTGAAGCATAAAAAGAATCTGCTGAACTACCTGCAGTATGCGGCGATGGCACTGGTTTTTCTGATGTTTGTCCTGCTGATCGCGTATCCCGCGCCGGTGCTTTCTGTACTTTCATGGGTCCGAAACTCGTTCGGGATCATGGTAAATAATTATTATATGATCATGACGACGGCTGCGGCTGTTTTTTCACCCGTTTCTTTAATTGTCGGGATTTTTACCAATTACCGTTCGAGAGAAGAAGAGAAAGAAGCCGACCGGGAAGCGGTGCAGAATGGATACGGAGAGGCTTTGATCCGGACCTTCCGAAAGCTCAGCAGCGATGAACTCATCAATGTCAACCCGCACCCGCTGATTGAATTTCTGGAGTATGACCATCCGGGCATGTACCGAAGGATCAAAGCGATCCGGGAAGCAGAGAATGCGGAAGGAGCTGGGACACCGTGACAGGGACTGTATCTGCAATGGTATGAGTATTTTAATAGAACAAGAATTTTCAAAGCAAACTTCAGGGAGGTACAGCATGGATAAGATTGCAGAAGCCGGTCTTACGACAGTAGAAGGCGAAAAGGTTTCCGTCCCTGCGTTGAAAGAACTCCCGCTGACACTGGAATGCAGGGTGATCTACCGTCAGGCGCAGGAGTATAAACTGTATACAGAAGAAATCCGGAGATGCTATCCGCAGGATGTTGAAAGCACGAATCCGATGGCTAACCGGGATGAGCATGTAACATATTTCGGCGAGATTGTGAATGCATATCTGCTGGGATAAAGACGGGTAACTTAGAAAAATAGTACCAATGGGAAATGATGATTAGGGGAAGGAGATCCTATGAGCAGATTAAAAGAACTACGGAAATTTGTGGATGCAGAACTGAACAGAATGGAGAATGCTGATAAACGGACAAGTGCCATAGCTCATTTGTATGGTGTATCATTAGCGGCTGCGATGATTGCAAAAAAGCGTGGTCTTGACCCGGAAATCGCATCAATGGCTGCGATGCTGCATGATCTGAACGCTTATAAAACCGGCTCCTATGATGATCATGCCCATAAAGGAGCGGAACTTGCCAGGAATATTCTTACTGAACTGAAGCTTACGGATGATGCTGAGACAGAAATGATCTGTTCAGCAATCTATAATCACGACGATAAGCTTGAAATACACAGTCCGATGGATGAGGTGCTGAAGGATGCGGATGTGATCCACCACTGCATGAACGATCTTTCAAAGCCGATCAAGGAAAAAGAACAGGCACGGTTTCATAAACTGTGTGAAGAGTTTGGAATGTCTGATGAGCATTGTTGATGAAAAGCTATACATGGAGGCAGACTATGGAAACGGTTTTCAGGGACAGAAACAATAAACCTGTATATGTAACAGGACTCCAGGCGCATAATTCATCAACCGGAAGCCCGGATCTGATCAGGAAAAGCCTTGATGCTGTGGAACAGTATGGAGGAAACACGCTCGAAGCGCCGGTTTACTGGTTCAAGATTGAGAAAGAAGAAGGGGTTTTTGACTTTTCTTCTGTCCGGGAGCTGATTGATCAGGTACGGGACAGGGGATTCTACCTGATTATCCTGTGGTTCGGGTGCAACAAAAACGGCCACCCGAATTATCTTCCGGAGTATATGAAGCTGCGGCCGGATGTCTACAGGATGGCTTTCGGGCCGGACGGCGCACCGGTTCCTTCCATTTCGGTTCACTGCAGGGCGACACTCGAGAAGGACCTTGTGGCCTTCAGAAAGTTCGCAGAGTTTGTCAGGGATTATGACGGACAGGAACGCACGGTACTTGCGATTCAGATTGAAAATGAATTCGGATACGGCGGGACGGACCGGGACTATTCAGACCTCGGTGAAAACGACTATCGGAAGGGTGTTCCGGAGGCGCTCTGGGATCTGGAAATTCCGAATTCCTACGCGGACCGTGTATCAAAGACCTGGGAGGGGCTTTTTGGCAGGTATGCCAATGAGGTTTTCTCGGCCTGGTATCATGCCCGGTTTGTGGAGGAATTGGCAAAGGCAGGGAAGGAAGCCTGTGACCTTCCGTTCTACTGCAATATCGCCCTGGGAGAAAGAGGGCTGGATTATCCGGGACTCAGTTACAATGCAGGGGCCGGTGTTCCGCGTATGATCGACGTCTGGAAGCGGGGCGCCCCGCATCTGGATCTTTTATGTCCGGATATTTATCACAGCGACAAGGCGACATACTCCCGGGTTTGTGAAAAATATGACCGGGAGGACAATGCGCTGTTTATTCCGGAAACTTCCCCGAGCGGGGTTTCCTTTGCGATGGATATCATTCTCGCCGCAGGGCGGTATCATGCGATCGGTGTCTGTGGATTCGGTGCAGAGAGCACGCTGGACGAGAAAGGAGAACTCCTTCCGAACGCGAGAGAAGTGGCTTATTCCATGAGAGCGATTTCGGGACTCGCACCGCTCCTTCTGAAATATCGAAACAGCGGAAGAGTCTATGCTTTTACGCAGGATGAATTCGTGACAGAAGATACCGTGATGACAAAACGATATTGCATTACGGCACAGTATATCAAAAACAATCCGAAATTCCTGCTTCGTTATTCCCGGATCAACAGCAGAGCACCGGAAAACCGGTTCCTCTATGAAGAAAGAGGACGCGGTATCCTGATCCAGACTGATGACGATGAATTTTATCTCGCGGGAAGCGGGATCGGTATTGATTTTGTCCGGCTTCCGGATCCCGGAGACGCAAAGTGCTATGCGCATCTTCGAAGCAGAATGGCGACCCAGCTGAACTTCCTGTCCGTCGAGGAAGGTCATTTTGAAGGCGATCGCTGGGTCACGGAATATGTCAGAAACGGCGATGAATCCAATTTCCAGTTTTATTCATTCTGCGGTCAGGTTGTCAGGATTCGAATCAACCCGAACATCGGAATGTAGGAGCGGCAAACACGGCGGTTTGGTTATACAAGAATAATGCAGGAGGAACAAAAGATGTACGGCAGGAATTTTGTGGCTTTTCTCACGGCCTTTACGAAAGACGGCGAAGTGGATCTTTCCAAATGAAAGAACAGGAAAAGACAAATGTAATGCGGCTTCTGGAAGCTCATCAAGTTCAATATATCGCTCATACCTACGAGCCTGATCCGTCCAGGACCGGACTGGAAATCGCAGCAATTTTGACAGAAGATCCGGATACCGTATTCAAGACGCTCGTAACGCGTGGGAAAACCGGACAGTATTATGTTTTTGTGATTCCGGTAAATGAGGAACTGGACCTGAAGAAAGCCGCAAAGGCTGCAAGTGAAAAGTCTGTTGAAATGATTCACCAGAAGGATCTTCTGCCGCTGACGGGTTATGTCCACGGCGGCTGTTCGCCGATCGGCATGAAAAAAGCTTTTTCGACCTATATTCATGAAACAGCAATGCTTTATGATACGATTTGCGTCAGTGCCGGGAAAGTGGGGTTTCAGATCGAACTGGCACCCCAGGACCTTGTTTCTTTCATCGGATGTACGTACGCGGATGTTGTATGAACCGGGGAGAAAACAGCAGAAACCGCCTTTGAATGCCTGTGCCGACAGGATATATCATGTATGCGGGACATTTGTTGGACATCAGGGGGTATGATTCCAGATATCAGAAACCATTAAGGTAAATATTTTGAAAAGGAATGACAATAAGAGACACAGTGACAGGCACTGTATCCAC
>CADCPV010000181.1 GCA_902803345.1 uncultured Eubacteriales bacterium
CAGAAGCATAAGGACAAGGCGCAGTGTGCGGATTCTATTCAAAGACATAGCCGATCCCCCAGATTACCCTTAAGTGCTCGGGCTTTTTCGGATTGATTTCCACTTTTTTCCGGATGCGGTTGATGTGGACCATGACCGTATTTTCCACGGAATAAGCCTCGGAATCCCAGGCATGTTCATAGATTTCTTCAGCACTGAATACGTGCCCCGGGTTCTCCATCAGAAACTGCAGGATCCGGTACTCGGTCGCGGTTACGCTGACAGATTCGCCGCGGACAAGAAGTTTCTTTTCGGCGGTGTTCAGGCTGATATCGCCGATCGTGATCAGGCTTTCCGGATCCTTTTCACGGATCGATCCGAAAGCGTCATAGCGCCGGAGAAGCGCCTGGATCCGTGCCTGAAGCTCTTCGCGGTAGAAAGGCTTTGTGAGATAGTCATCAGCGCCGGACTGCAGGCCGACAACCCGGTCTGTGCCCTCGGCTTTTGCCGACAGCATCAGGATCGGGCAGTTTGAGAGTTCGCGGATCCGTACGGTTGCCGCGATTCCGTTCATTTTCGGCATCATGACGTCCATGATGATCAGGTCGGGTGACAGACGGCGCACCGAATCAACCGCCTCTTCCCCGTTGGAGGCGCTTATCATATCGTATTCTTCTTTCAGCATTTCGCGGATCAGGCGGACGATCGAAGGATCGTCGTCCACGACAAGAATTCTGTACATGACGGCTCCCCGAAAGAGAAGATTGGTTCTTTTCAGTCCTGAAAATGCAGTCAGGGCTTTTCCGTCTTTATTGTACGAAAAAGCCCCTGAAAATGCAATGCGAAAATCTTACAAGATCCTTACGGTTTATTTCTGGCGGATCTCGTGGATACGGCGGTACTCGTTCGGAGAAACGCCGACGTGTTTCTTGAATACTTTATTGAAATTGGAAATGGACTGGAAACCGGAACTCACCGCGACGTCACGGATCGAAATCCGGCGGTTGGAAAGCAGCATCAGCGCCTTTTGAATACGGTGTTCATTCAGGAAATCGTTGAAGCTCTGGCCGCTGTACTGACGGAACAGGCGCGAAAAATAGAAGGTGCTGATTCCGACGGCTTCCGATACTTCTGCCTGGGTAATGCGTTTGTCGCAGTTTGCGATAATGTAGCTGCAGGCTTTCTCCATTTTGCTTCCGGCATTGCGGTGAACAAGTTCAATATTCTGGGCAGCGAGAGAGTTTTCACGGGCCTTTGCCGCGACTTCAATCAGGATTCTCTGAATATCGATCCGGACAAGTGTTTCATAGAAAAGTTCCTGATTTTCTGTGCAGTTGTAGGCGTGAAGCAGGCAGCTTGTAACATGATCCCGAAGCTCCGGCAGCGAATCGTCCAAGAGACGCACGGTATTCAGATAGTGGTAGTAAGCGCAGATGTCGTCACATTCGGTGATCGTGCTGGAAGCAAACTGCAGCGCAAGGCCGCCCTTTTTCGGGACGGATACAATCTCAAACGTTTCACCCGGCCACACGAAAAGCACGTTCCCGTCCGCAAGGTTGAAATCCTGTCCCTCAACGCGTACTTTGATGCGGTTTTTCCTGGCGAGAATAAATCTCGCCGGCATGTGCCAGCGGCTGTCCGCCGTGAGTTCCTCCCCGAGATAACCGAATTCGAATTTCGCCTTCGGTGCCTCGGGGGCTTTTGTGTTTGCATTTTTCATACTCATCTCCTTGGTTATATATAAACATTAATTACTTATCAGGTTGGTTGTCCAGTTCCCCGAAATACTGGCTGTGGGCTTCCCTGTAGACCCGGTTGAAATTCTCATCTCGGCCCTGATGCAGGGAGGAAATGTAGCTGTGTTCCTGCTCGGCAAGTTCCGGATGGATACGGGCCATGGTCGATACGCCGATGTTGCTGCAGATGTCCGAAATCCGTTCAATGTCGGAAAGCAGGTTCAGGAAAATACTGTCGACGACAACAGTGCATTCGCCGCTGGAGAGACGCTTCAGATGGTTTTCGCGAAGCGCATTGATCAGGTCGTCAACGACTTCCTCCAGCGGTTCGATGGAGCGTGCTGCTTCCTCATCACGCTTTTCAAAGGCAATTCGCGCAAGATCGAGTATCCTGGATATCAGGCCGCGGATAATTTCCAGCTCCCGGCGTGCACTCTCTGAGAAAGTGACCTTATTTTCATGAAGACCTTCCGCAGCTTCGGAAATATTGACCGCATGGTCCCCGAGACGTTCAAATTCCGTCGTGATGCGGTAATATTCATTCATGATCCCGAGATGTTCGTCGGACTTGATGGTTGAGCTCAGCCCGATCAGATAGTTGCAGATCCGGTCAGCAAATGCGTCAATCCGGTCCTCTTCATCCGAAAGTTCCGAAAGCTCCTTCTCGTCGAAATCCGACAGAAGCGCCCAGGCACGGCGGATGTTCTGCCGCGCAGCCTGGTACATCGTCAGAAGCGCGTCGTAGCAGCTGTTGAATGCAATCGCGGGTGCGCTGTAGAACTGAGGGTTGAGACCGGCCAGCTTGTCGGCGTATTTCTCATCTTTCTGCGAACGGTCACGCACAAGAATCCGCGAGAACTTTTCGAGCTGGAACACGACCGGGAACAGCAGCAGTGCGCAGCCGAGATTAAAGATCGTATTGGTATTGGCGATGCCGCCGGAGTAGATCGGTTTGTCCCAGATATTTTCAAGAACACCGAAGGAATGCAGCAGGGTCACAGCGATAAGTGCCAGAGCGGACTTTCCGAGATTGAACAGAATATTGATGATACCGACCCGTTTCGCGTCCGTCTTTGCGCCGATCCAGCAGACAATGGCAGTCGTAACGCAGTCGCCGAGATAAATACCGACAAGAACGGCATAGATACCCTTGAAAGTCAGCTGGCCGGTTGTCGAGAAGGTCTGCAGGATACCGACTGCGGCGCTGGAACTCTGGAGCACGAAAGCGACGCCGGCACCGCTCAGGTATCCGATGACGGGACTGTCGTCAAGATTTGCGAAAAGCTGCAGAAAAGCGGGAGATTCGGTCAGGGAATGCACCGCATTTGTCATATTCAGAAGTCCGGAAAAAAGAATACCGAAACCGATTGCAATTCCGCCGATCTGTTCGGATTTTCGGAAATGAATAAACATGATCAGCACAACGCCGATAATGAGTGCGACAGGAGCAAGGGTGGAAGGCTTGAATACCTGAAGCCAGGCAACCTTGGATTCATTCAGATCCAGAAGACGGATAATCTGGCCGGTAACAGTGGTTCCGACGTTTGCGCCGACAATAATGCCGATGGACTGCCGAAGTGAAATGATGCCTGCGGCCACGAGACCGGAAGTAATGACAATGGTGGCTGTGGATGACTGGATCAGGGCAGTTACGAGAAGACCAAGGAGAAAAGCCTTGAATATATTATTGGTGGCCTTTTCCATGATGACTTTCAGCGCGCCGGAAGAACTTTCTTTCAGCGTGCTGCTCATCAGCCGCATTCCGTACAGGAACATCGCAAGGCCGCCCAGTAGACCGATTATACTGAAAACATCCATAGATGGATTATACGCTCCCAATCTATCCTGATAAAAGGGACTTATCTGATTTGCCCGCACTTTATCAAAAATAATAAATTGAAATAATTATAAGGGAAAACGCTTCTATTTGCAAGTTGAAAAATAGGATAAGATCAGTCCCTCCTCTGCTTGTTTTTTTGGGGATTTTTATGTATAATCAGGTCAGGATGCGACATGGGGGCGAAAGATGGCATATTTCGGCTGTTTCTATCTGGACCAGGAGAAGGACATTATCGTGGATCTCGACCTTTCGGGCGGGATGATGTCCTATGTGCTCCGGACGCCGAATCACGGGACGGGAAACCTGATTACAAACCTCTCAAGGATGTGCGAACTGCCGCTTTCGATGGACGAACAGGGGCTTTTTGTAATCCGGGGCAATGTTCCCTGCTATATCGACGACCGGAACCGGAAAGTTTATATTTTTCGCCTTCGGGACACAAAAGTCGCAAATATCTACCCGGACGGAACGATCGAGCGGAAGGCCTCAATCCCCGCGATCAGTAAGACTTTGATGTCTCAGACCAAGGATTACCGCCTGGATTTCAAAAAGACCGTTGTCAAAACCTATATCCTTTCGGAATGCAAGTTCAGAACAGACCTGCATACGCATATGAACGCGAATCTTTCGCCTGATGTCCTGATTGCTTTAGGCATCCGGCATGAGATCCGCTATCCGCTGTACTATATCCGTAAACTCGGCCTGAAGCTGACGGAAAAACAGCAGGAAACCATTCTTCGGCGGCGGAAGGAAGCGGAAGAGAAGTTCCGGGATTCTGGCCTTACCGGCAAGTATCTGGACCGCAAAATCGACGACAATACCTTTATCAATTTCGCCGACCTGATTCTGAGAAGTCCGGAAAATGCAGCGGAAAATATTCCGAAAATCCGGGCTTCCCTTGCGGTCATGAAGGACGGGCAGGCAGTTTTTACAAATCTGGAGAAGGTCTATCTGTACCGCTATGTATTTACGAAGGGCGTCAAATCGAGCCATCCGGTGAATCTTGCGGGCATTGATTCGATTCCGGACCCGGACATCTCTTCGGCACTCCGGCAGATGATGCAGGACCTGCATACGCCGGAATATGCGGACAATACACTGTTCCAGAATAAGCTCCTTTGGATCGCACGCGGCTACGCAAAAAAGGGGATCCGTTATGCGGAAATATCGGACACTTCGCTTCTGAGGGCTTCGGAATGTGTCCGGGTGCTATCGGAAATCCACGCGGTGATGCCGAAAATCATGCGGGAGTGCGGGGTGATGCTGCGATTTCTTGCTGCATTCAGAAGGACGCCGCTTACGATTGTCAAAGACCGGATTGTCCAGGATGACCGGGCCGAATCCCTTCGGGTGCTTTCTGTAATCGCACAGGATCCCTATGTTGCGGGAACGGATATTGTCGGCGAGGAAATCAATGATATCCGCACACTTTCCCCGCTGATTTCGGGAATCGTGAGGATTTCACGGGATGTGCCGGGCTTTGTGATCCGGATTCACGCCGGCGAGAATGATTCGCTTCGGGACAACGTGATGAACAGCATCCGCTGTGTAAGGGAAGCACTTGCGCCGGGACAGGAGATGCCCAGTCTTCGGATCGGGCACGGGCTGTATTCGGCAAATCTGGATTCACAGAAGGGAAAACAGCTGATCCAGACGATCCTGTCGGAAAAGGTTGTGCTGGAATTCCAGATCACTTCGAATGTCCGGCTCAACAACCTGAGCGAACTCAGGCACCATCCGCTGAAAAAATACCTGAAAGCCGGTGTCATGTGCGTGCAGGGAACAGACGGCGGTGCGCTGTACGGGACGGATTCGATTGATGAGGAACTGGCGCTGGAGAAGATGCTGGACCTGACGCGCCCGGATCTTCTCAGGATGCGGGAAACCGAGGAACGGGTCCTGAAATTCTCGGAAGCGGCATTCTTTAAGAAAATGACGGAGTTTGACCGGCATGCAGGCGCATTTCCGGTCAGGGGCTACTACGAAAGAAAGCTTGAACAGAGTGTTCTTTCGGAAGAAGCGGTCCTGAAGGAACCTGTTAAACGGCCAGGCGAAGAAGCATTTTCGCGGGAAATCCTGCCGCTTCCCGAAGAGAAACTTCCGATCGTCGTTCTCGGCGGCTCATTCAATACAGACAGCCGGCATACGGTGCTTCGCGAGGAAAACCGCATACTGCTCCGGGAACTGTTGGAGAAGGGAGATCCTGAGAAGATTTTCTTTGTAATCGGACACCGGATTTCCGGCTATGAGAAATACCTGCTTTCCGAGAACCGGGGACGCTTTGAGATCTTTTCCTTTGTGCCATCAGAAGTCACAGAGGCCGAAGAGAAGCGCATTAAAGATTCGGGGGTGTCGGTCCGGGTGTCGATCGAAGCCTCAGGTCTTGGCCTGTACAAAAGTGTTGCCTATGAAATCTTCAAGCGGCGGCCGTCGGTGCTCCTTGCGCTCGACGGAAACTCTGCCGGCGCAAACATGATCCAGGAGGCAAAAAACGGCCGGGGCGGCTGCAGAATCTATATCAGCGGACACAGCCGGACGCTTCTTCGAAAGGCGCAGTCCCTTGCGGGTTATGTGAAGATTTTCACCGCTACGGAAGGATTAGCGGAGGAAATACTAAGGAAACATTGAATAAATCAGTGTTTCCTTAGAGCCTCCGGCGGATGCGCACGGATTCGTAAGGAAAAAAGCTGCTGCGCAGCCGAATCCGGCGCCAGGGAAACGCTTTAATCAGCGTTTCCCTGAAGAAAGGATCACAGCCTCAGATCTGATTTCTGCTTGAAATCAGACTGCTGCTGTTGTATGATGATAGAAAGCATGAAAAGAGTCCCCTGAGGGGGAAAGATCTGCGGCCACAGTTAGCTGCAGGGAATCAAGGAGGCATGTCATGATCTGTAAGAAATGCGGGAATGAATTTCCGGACGGGCTGAAATTCTGTCCGAACTGCGGCGAACCGGCAGAAGCGCCGGACAGGGCTTCGGATGTTCTGGATGACGG
>CADCPV010000182.1 GCA_902803345.1 uncultured Eubacteriales bacterium
GGGGAAGAAACCGGAGAATTTCTGAGGGAAGAGGGGAGAAGATTGTATGCAGTTTAAGACCGGATCGGGCTGGAAAGCATGCTATGACGAGGAAAACGGAAGGTATTTCGGGGAATACGGCGGAATAATGTCATATCATCTGTTTGAGCTGACGAAAGAAATATATGATCAGCTCGACGAAGCGATGACGGAGGGGGATGCGGGCAGTATCATGTACGACGGGAGACATCTGTACATGTCTGTTGACGACCGCTGCGGCCCCCCTTATACGATTGTTTTCGACGATGAATATGAAACACTGTGCCCCTGGGCAAAGGTAATGAAAGCCGGAAGAGTCTGGTCCGATGAGCTGACTGACGCGGCGGTGGAAGTGTTCGAATCCGAAAAGGACAACCGCGAGCAGCGGCGCAGAAAGCGCGAGGCGCGGGAAAAGAGAGACATTTCCGAACAAAGCTAAAAAAGCCTGTAACAAATCTCAGAAATATCCGTCTAACCGATGAATTCTGTAAAGAGGACTCAGGAGGAAGGATAGGATGAGACTGAAGATTTCTGACAAAATGCATTCTGCAAACAGACTGGTACTGTATCTTTTACTGATCGCAGTGCTTTCGCTGTTCTGCTTTCTGACGCTTGATCTGTGGCTTCTGCCGTATTCCATCGCGCATGCCGAAACCGGAAAGATAACGGCTGGGTACCTTTTGTACGCGGCGATCGGAATCGTTTTTTCCACGCCGGGGCCTTTTTGGGCAGTGCTGGTGATCTCCCTTGTGAAAGACCGCATCAGCCTGAAGCAGATGCTTCGGAATATTTTCAAAACAGAGAAACCGGTTCACACTGTTGTCATTACCGGAGCTTTCTGCGCTTTTTCACTGGTATATGCGCTTCTGTTCGGTACGCCGAACGGCTCTCCGTGGTACCTGTTTCCGCTCGGTTTTCTGATCATGATACCGTTCGTCGGAATTGCCGAGGAAACCGGCTGGCGGGGACTTCTGCAGCCTGAGCTGGATAAACGGATGTCCTTTCCGTGGTCCGTGCTCCTGACCGCGGCGATCTGGTGGGTATGGCATTTTTCGCTGTGGCTGGATCCGACGTCGAATCATTATACAGACAGCATAATCGGTTTCGGGATTACCATTTTCATATGGGCCTTTGCGCTTGCTGCGATTTATAAAGCGACGAAAAGTATCATTGCCTGTGCGGTGTATCACGCCTTTATCGATGCAATCGGTGCGGTTTATGACTGGAATGCACTGTTTGACGCATTTCCCGGAAGCCTTCAGGTGAATCTCTATCGGCTTATATGGCTGGCTGCAGCAATTGTACTGTGGGTAGTTTCGGACAGAAAACAGAATCAGGAAAAGGCAGAGATGGTTTCAAAAAACAGGCACTGTAAGAGAAAAACCGTAAGAATACTGATAATGGTAATTCTGTCCGTGATCGCGGTGCTGTTCATGACATTTGGGGCATGGGTCATTAGGAGCTCCGGAAAAATAAGACAGTATGACGATGAGAAGAGTCTGTCTGAAAAATTCGTCATGGAGATCAACGGCGCTCCGAACGGATTTTTCATCAACAGCAGAAATACCGAAAACCCGGTTCTTCTGTTTATCTCAAGCGGCCCCGGCACAGATGATTATGTTTTTACCGACCGGTACGAAGATATGAATCTGGAGGACGATTTCACGATCGTTTACTTGGACTACCGATGGATGGGAATCGCTTATGACAAAAGTATTGATCCTGATCAGATCACGCTCGAAAACCTTCTTTCCGATACGCATGCCGTAACCGGGTATCTCAAAGACAGATTCGGGAAGGAGAAGATTTACATCATGGGATTCTCCGGCGGGACGCACCTTGCACTGAGAGCCGCCGAAAGATACCCTGAGGACTATATTGCCATGATCGGCATGGCGCAGTGCGTAACCGATTCCGCTGAATGTGACACAATCATGTACAGCTTCATGAAAGACGTGTTTACTGAGCGGAATGACAGGAAATCTCTCAGAAAATTAGAGGCTTCTGTTGACACACTTCCGGACGGCAGTGTAAAATGCAGGGACTGGCTGGCGTATGTGAACCTGCTTCATGATGCGGGCGGCGGCACGATCAAAGACAAGACGGAATTTGAGGGAATTACACTTCCGATCATTCTGAGCAGATGCTATACGATCAAAGAGAAGATCGGATATGTAAAGGGAATGAATGTATATCTGAAAACACGTACGCCCCTGAAAGAGGCGCTCGAAAACTTTGACTATCGGAGAGAAATCCCGGAACTTCAGATCCCGGCTTATTTCATCAGCGGAGATACAGACTACAACTGTCCGTGGCCGCTTGTCGAGGAATACTGCAGCATTCTGCAGGCCCCGGATAAGGACTTCTTTCTGGTTCCGGATGCGGCACACAGTCCGCTCTGGGAAAACCCGGAAGTCACCTGTGGTATTATGAGACAGATCAAAAAGGCGACGGCTGAGCGCTGAGTGTACCGCATGTTTTCAAGGCGAAGTTTTAAAAGGAACACCTGCATCGAGAAGACTCTCAACCGAAGCATGTTTGATCCGGAGAGAAAGAAGAGCCGGGGAGAAGATTGTCGGCGAAACAGAAGATAACTTATGAACAGGACGGGGAGATGATTTCATGAAAATTAAAGTGAAAAAAGTTGATATGACGCAGGGACCGATTCTCGGGCGCCTGCTCCAGTTCTGCGTTCCAATCTTCCTTGGTTTGGTATTTCAGCAGTTTTACAACCTGGTGGATTCCGTTATCGTTGGGAAATATGTTTCCGCGGACGCGCTTGCTGCCGTAGGCACCTGCGCGCCATTGGTGCAGTTTTTGATCGGCATCATGGCCGGCTTCAACATGGGCGCTTCTGTCGTGGCTTCCCAGTTTCTGGGTGCGGGACAGAAGGAAAAGATCAAGCCGACTGTCTCGACGACTGCGATTATGCTGATCGTCCTGTCGCTTCTGATATCCGTGCTTTCGGTGCTGTTTGCACCGCAGATCATGCATCTTTTAAACGTTCCCGACAATATCCTGCCCGATACCATCGCATATTTCCGCATTTTCTCAGCGGGCTGCATTTTCCTCGCGCTGTATAATTTCTTTGCCTCTTTCCTGCGCTCTCTCGGGGATTCCGTTACGCCGCTGATTTTCCTGATTATCGCCTCCCTGCTCAATATCGGCGGTGATCTGTTCTTTGTACTGGTGCTGCATCTGGATGTCGCTGGGGTCGCGATCGCGACGGTCATTGCGCAGGCAGTCTCCGTAACGCTCTGCTTCATATACGTCAGCAGAACTAACGAATATTTCCGCTTCAAAAAGGGCGACTTCCGCTTTGATCGGAGCCTCAGCAGGGATATCCTGCGGCTGAGCATTCCTTCCTCCCTTCAGACAGGGCTTTCCTCCATCGGCATGCTGGCCGTTCAGCGGCTGATCAATTCATACGGTTCCGCTTCAATCGCTTCCTATACGGCTGCAAACAAGATGGAGATGATCTGCAACCTTCCCGTCATGTCTGTCGCACAGGGTTTGTCGCTGTTCGTCGGGCAGAATATCGGCGCGGGAAATATCAAACGCGCCAAATCGGGCATGTGGCAGTCCATGGGGCTTTGTGCCGGCATCGGCGTCATACTGGCATTGGTGATTTATCTGTTCGGACCAAAGCTGATGAAGATGTTCGTCAACGATGACGACATCGATGTCATCCATATCGGCGCCGATTTTATGCGGATCTGGGCACCTTTCGTGGTCTGTCACGGGATCTCGCAGATCATGGTTTCCTTCCTCCGGGGTACCGGAGACTCGGTTTTTTCCATGCTTTCCATGATCAGCGACCTCGTAACCCGCTGCGTTATGGCTTATATCTTTGCTCTGGCTGTGGGACTGGGATTCTTGGGCATCGCTTATGCCATTCCCTGCGGATGGCTGATGACGATTATTGTTTCTTTCACGCGGTATTTCACCGGAGGATGGAAAAAGAAAGCGGTTGTCTGAGGGCGCCGTCGGTTCGTTTTCGGAAGCTGGGTGAACCAGCAAAAACAGGAGAGAGATGAATTTCGCAGATATTTTACTGGTCTCAGATTATGACAACACCATGACCGGGGAGATGCACCTTGTCCCGGAAGAAAATCTCTGTGCGGTCCGGAAGTTTACCGAAAAGGGCGGCGCATTTACCATTGCGTCGGGCAGAGGAATGCGGGAGTGGTACGAGAGTTTTCATGAAGTCCCGTTCAACGCTCCGCTGATCCTCTCAAATGGAGCAGCCATTTTCGATGCGAAAGCAAAGCAGGCGCTTTATGAGGCGGTACTGACAGACCGGCAGAAGCAGCTCACCAAAGACCTTTTTAGGATCCTTCCGGCCGGCTGCTGCGGTCTGATTGAGGTCGGCGACAAAAGCTTCATACCGGCTGAGATCTATGAACAGAGCCTTTTCAAAGGCTTTCCCGGTCAGGAAATACTGACGCCGCCGATGGAAGAGATTCCCGACGGATGGAGCAAGGTCTGCTTTATCCAGCTGCCGTCGGAATTTAATCTGCAGGATAAAAAGACCTTCGAGGGGAACGGATTTGACACTGCACTTGTCGATCAGGCGCAGAAACTGGCGGAAGAAGCAGGCCTTTCTGGGATCCGCTCGCTGCCTTTTGTGTATGAGATTTCGCCCGAAGGGGTGGACAAAGGAACCAGTGCGCGGAGACTTCAGCAGTTACTGGGCAGGAAGCTGCTGGCCGCGGTGGGCGATGCGCCGAATGACCTTGCCCTGCTTCACGCGGCGGACCTCTGTTTTGTCCCGAAAGGGTCGATTCTTGAGTCGGAAGGGGCCGTGCCTGAAAACGCGATCCTGACCGTACGCTGCGAAGAGGCCAGTATTGCAGATGTTGTGAAAATCCTGGAGGAAATGTAAATGAGTTCACTCAGTCTCACCATTCCGGAAAGACTGAGACACCCTTTCTTTTTGGCGGCAGACGTGACGATTTTGTTACGCTTGCCGCTTTATTATTTCTTCGGACCCGTCTATAATATTCTCAGAAAACCAGAACCGGATTTGTCGCATTCCGGGCGACCAAAGACACGAAGAAATCTGTTATAATACACCTCGTAAAGATAACGCAAAGGAGACCATCAAATGTATGAGATACTGACAAGACATATTCCTGTGCTTAAGAAAGGTGAAGACGGAGAATGCGTGGTTGCACTGCTTCTCGGGGCAGACAGGGCGGAACGGTTCAGTGAGGGAACACTGTTTAAGCTTTTGGAAAACGGTTCCATTCTGAGATGGCTGATCAGGCTTAAAGAGATCGATGATAAGGAGTGATGAAGTACAGGATAAAAATGAAGGAGGTTCACAATGTTAGGTGCAATTTTGGGTGATATGATCGGTGCTCCGTATGAGTTTGATCGGGGCAGAAAAACAAAGGATTTCCCGCTGTTTTCGGCGGGCAGCGAATTCACGGATGATTCCGTGATGACGATCGCGGTAGCAGAAGCACTGCTGGACGCGAGAGACCAGGGAGTTGAGAGCTCAGAAAAAGCGGTAAAGGCGCTTCTCACTCAGTCCATGCGTTCCTGGGGGAAACGGTATCCCCATGCCGGCTACGGCGGACGTTTTATCCAGTGGCTGTTCGATGAGACGATGGGGCCGTACAACAGCTATGGAAACGGTTCCGCGATGCGCGTTGCTGCAGCCGGCTGGCTGTATGACGATCTTGAAACGACAAGAAAAATGGCCTGTTGGACAGCGGAAGTGACGCACAATCATCCGGAAGGCGTGAAAGGCGCGGAAGCGGCCGCGAGTGCGATTTATCTTGCGCGTCATGGCTATGATAAAGCTGCCATTAAGCAATATATCATCGATGAATTCGGCTATGATCTCAGCAGAAGCTGTGACGAAATCCGTCCGTATTATCATCATGTAGAGAGCTGCCAGGAGACTGTTCCGGAAGCAATCACGGCATTTCTGGAAGGGACTGGTTTCGAGGATGTGATCCGTACAGCAGTCTCTTTGGGTGGTGACTGTGACACGCTGACCTGTATCGCAGGAAGTATGGCGGAGGCATTCTACGGAATCCCGGCTGATATGATGGATGCGGGCCTGCTGCGGCTGACGGAGGAGATGAAGGCAGTTGTGGAGCGGTTTTATCAGGCGCTGAAAAGGGAATGACCGGGCAGGGTATATAAAACGATTCAAGTACTGCCTGAGAAAATCCAGAACGGTTAAAGTACCTTCGTGCATTTTCGCCGGGACTGTGCTGTCATAACAGTGCAGGAAGAAAAACTCTCGGGAAACCGACCCGGAGCGGAGGTGTGGTTACATGCTCCGGATTGATATACACGGAAATTATAAAATGGAGCTGCGTTTCATTGATTCTGCAGCTCTTTTATGTTATGATCAAGTAGTTAAAAGACAAGTGAAAAAGTCCGTGAAAAGACAAAAAACATTTTTCTGCGAAAAGGAGAAACTCACGATGGAATTTGAACAGCTGATTAAGGAAAGACGCAGTGTACGGGCTTATAAGGCGGAACCTGTCGCCCATGAACTGCTGGAGAAGATTGTAAGGGAAGCCCAGATGGCGCCGTCCTGGAAGAACCTGCAGGCATCGAGGTGCTATGTGGTGGAATCACCTGAGAAACTGGAAGCCTTTCGGGAACTGGCGCTGCCTTCTTTTAATGCGAAAAGCTCAGCGCATGCGGCGCTGATTGTGACCACATTTGTCCGCGATGTTGTAGCATATACCAATGGGCAGCCGGACACGGAGCTTGGCAACAAATGGGGGGCTTATGATCTCGGGCTGCATGATGCTTATTTGGTACTTGCGGCGAAAAATGCCGGTCTGGATACGCTGATCATGGGGATTCGGAATTCGGATGCCATCAGAGAAGCGCTGGATATTCCGGAGAATGAGGATGTCGTATCGGTGATTGCGGCAGGATACCGTGATCAGGAACCGGCCCTTCGTCCCAGAAAAGAGCTTTCAGAGGTGGCGAAATTCTTCTGAGGTCCGAAGATCAGAAGTGGTTGGTATGAAGCATAATATGAAGGAGGCAGCAGGATGAAAACACTGGTATGTTATTTCAGCGCAGAGAGCGGGACAACGGCGAAAGTAGCAAAGGACTACGCCGAATCAATCGGAGCGGATCTCTTCGAGATTGTTCCGGAGAAGATTTACAGCAAAGCGGATCTGAACTGGAAGAATCCGCTTGCAAGATGCAACCGTGAATTCTTCGGGAAGAAAGAAGTGCCGGTGATCGGGAAGATCGATCAGTTTGAGGATTATGATACGGTGTATATCGGCTTCCCGATCTGGTACGGCTGTGCGCCGGTAGTGGTAAACACTTTCTGCGGTCAATATGACTGGACGGGAAAAACGGTATATGTATTTGCAACTTCGGGCGGAAGCGGTATCGGAAAGACAGCAGAGAAACTGCAGCCTTTCATAACCGGAAGCACGATCACAGATGCGAAACTTGTTCACAGCGCTGCGGAAATTTGATTATGGAAGAATATAGAAAACAGCAGGCAGGACGAAGCAGAGGGTATATCGGTCTGATCGGACTACTGTGCCTCCTGTTTCTGTCGGGATGTATCAGGCAGCAGATTATGGATGGACCGGGAATGATGCGGAATACATATATTGAAATATCCCAGGATACGGCGAAAGAAATGATGTCCCGGGATGACGACCATGTAATCATTGATGTCCGCCGCCAGGATGAATATGATGCGGGACATATTCCGGGAGCGATTCTGATTCCGAATGAAGACATTGATCAGGAGCGGCCGGAGGAACTGCCGAACCTTATGCAGACGATTCTGGTATACTGCAGATCCGGAAACCGAAGCAAGCAGGCCGCTCAGAAGCTTGCAGACATGGGCTATACCAATGTCTACGAGTTTGGCGGAATTATCACTTGGACCGGAGAAACCGTGACGGAAGCTGTAACCGAAACCATGACAGAGGAGACAGAAGACAAGATGGAAGATCGTATCAGACCTACAGCGGACCTTGTGATGGAGGTGAACGGAAAGATTTACTATCCGGACCTGTCGGACAATTCCTCTGCGGAGGCTTTCTTCGAAAAACTGAAAGAGGGAATCCTGACAGTCGAAATGCATGATTACGGTCATTTTGAGAAAGTCGGTCCGCTTCCCTGGGAACTCCCTGAGAACAACGAAGAGATTACAACGGTCCCCGGGGATATTATTCTCTATCAGGGGAACCAGATCACCATCTACTATGACGAAAACACCTGGGAATTCACCCGGCTTGGGAAAATCAGTGGAGTAACAAAGGAAGACCTGCTGGAGGTGTTTGGTGACGGAGATGTAACGGTTTCTTTCTGGCTGGAGTGGAGTGAGTGATTGGAAAAACGGCGGGAGCAAGCGGCGCCTTTCGGAAGGATTATAGTTAGGAACAGAATCTTTGGCATTTCCTGCTGAAGGATTTTTCATACAGATAAAGGTGAAACATAATGAATCATGATTTCCCCACACGGCGTCTGCCCTCCGGGATGCCGAAATTCCCGGAAATAGATGAGGAAGGCTATTTCAGTTTTGAAATGCCGGAGTATAACCCCGAAAAGATTTCCGCCCCATGCTGTTACAGCGGATATACCAGACCGAAATACAATGGGGCGAGGAGACACAGCGAATATCTGATGGTTCGGGACGGAACGAAGATTGCCATAGACTATCTGATCCCGACGCTGAACCGCGTCGAGGTCTTGGAGCCGCTTCCTGTTGTCTGGGAATTTACCCCGTACGGCCGTATCATGAAACGGAATGGAAAACTCCTTCTCCTGAAGGGCAGTGAAAGAGACACCCTTCTTCTCAGCCATGGATACATTCTTGCGACGGCAGAGCTTCGCGGGACAGGAGCGTCTTTCGGGAGAAGGCCGGTGACAAATTCCGCCTATGATATGACTGACGGTCATGACGTGAATGAATGGATCGCAAAGCAGCCCTGGTGCAATGGGAAGATTGGCATGCTGGGCGGATCCTATACCGGGCAGACGATTCTTTCTACGATGGCCGGGAAGCCAAAGCACCTTCTCTGTGCTTTTATTACCTGTACGGATTATAACAAATATGACGGGTGGGTACGCGGATCGATTTCCAGGTGTTTCGGCGGTGACCCGAACCGTGACCCGGATATCCCTATTGAAGTACAGCTTCAGACAGCGGTTCCTGTTGATGATGATCCGGACGGCAGTCTGATGCGGGAAGCAGTTATGCAGCATAAAGAGAACGGTTCCCAGCTGTATCCCTTCAAATACCTGAATTACCGGGATGACTGGTCCGATGAATCTGACGGGGAACTGTGGAACCAGATCAGCGCCAGTACCAAAAAGGATGATATCAATGCAAGCGGGGCCGCGGTATATCTTCACGGCGGGTGGTATGATGTTTTCCGAAGGGATACCTTCATCATGTATGCGAATATGACACTTCCGAAAAAGATGATCGTCGGACCATGGTATCACTGCGGCAGCGACGGAATCAATATGGCAGCAGAGTACCTTCGCTTTTATGATTACTGGCTGAAAGACATCGAAAATGGACTGATGGACGAAGCCCCGATCTATATGTACACACAGTACGGGGAATGGAAGCTGTATTCCTGTTGGCCCTTGCCGGAAGAAGAGAGAATTTCATTGTTCCTTTCCGGCGGAAAACTGGAGTCCATGCCCATGCTTTCTGAAGAAAAAGATATTTATACTGCGGATTATACGATTGAAGCAGGTGTGGAAAGTGCAGGAACAAAAGAACTGGATGAAAAGGCGCTGGTGTATGATACGGTGCCGCTTTCTCAGGAGATTCAGGTCACCGGGCACCCGCTGGCGTCTTTGTGGATTTCTTCGGATGCACCGGATATCGATGTGTTTGTGACATTGACAGATGTTGCTTCTGACGGTGAGACTTTTCTGGTGTCTGACGGCCGGCTGCGCGCATCCAGACGGAAGACTGACCAGCCGCCATATGATTTTCTGGACCTCCCCTGGCACCGCTCCAACAAAAGTGACGAGCATTTCCTGAAACCGGGACTTCCGGTCCGGCTGGATATTGATCTTCAGCCGATCAGCTATATCTTCCGAAAAGGCCATAAAATTCGTCTTGAAATCACAAATGCGCTGAGAGGATTTTTCTTCCTCCAGCAGGATCCGCCTGCCGTGATGACACTGTACCGGGATCCGATACATTCTTCGTACATTTCCCTTCCGGTAATCAGGGAAGAAAACCATGAATAAACCGATTGTTCGGGACATTTTGTTCCTCTCCCAGAAATCTGATCCTGCTGCCCGGGCCGACTTATCCGTCGGTCAGGATCTAAAGGACACTCTGAACGCCCAAAAGGGGCGTTGTGTCGGGATGGCCGCCAACATGATCGGGGTGAAGAAGCGTATTATCATCGTAAGCCTGGGCTTTGTGAATCTTGTTATGTACAACCCGGTGATTCTGAAGAAAGACTCACCGTATGAAACAGAGGAAGGCTGTCTGTCTCTTTCGGGTGTCCGGAAAACGACCCGGTATCAGAATATTGAAGTGGAATATCTGGACGGAAGCTGGAAGAAAAACCGCCAGAAGTATTCCGGCTGGACAGCGCAGATTATTCAGCATGAGATGGATCATCTCTCGGGGGTGATTATTTGAATGGCCTGATCAGTGCCTGCCATGCAGGCGAAAACTGCAAATACAACGGCGGAAGCAACCAGAATGAAATAGAACCTGCAGCGGATCCCGAACAACTGGAAACGGCAGCAGTGCAGAGAATAAAGGAGGCAGGAAATGGTGATTTTTGAAGAAAAGGGGAAACAGAACACGAAGGCAGCGGCAGAGATTGCCATCCGCCGCGCTAAGGAACTGGACACGGATCTTGTGCTGTCCTCCGGAACCGGGGAAAGCGCCGAAACAGTCCTTGAAACCGCGAAAGAAATGAACTATCATGGCCATATCACGGTAGTTCGTTCTGTTACATCATACTCGGAAGACGGCGTGAACCGGATGAGTCCCGAAATGAGGGCATCTCTGGAAGCACAGGGTGTCAGGATCATCTCCGCAGCCCATGCACTCAGCGCCGGCGAGAGGGGCTTAAGCCTTCGCTTCAAGGGCGTATATCCGCTGGAGATCATGGCCAATACGCTTCGGATGTTTGGGCAGGGCATGAAAGTCTGTGTCGAATGCGCCGTCATGGCACTGGACGGGGATGCAATTCCGTGGAAGAAGCCGGTCGTCTGCCTTGGCGGAACGGGAAGAGGATTGGATACTGCTGCTGTGATTACGCCGGCATTTTCAGCAAACATCCTGGATACGGTCGTCAATGAGATCCTGTGCAAGCCGGGATTATACTGATGATGGTCGGAGCATGTTAATCGTATGATGGCAAATCAGCAGAATTCAAACATAAAACGCAGACTCTGGTATCTGGGAGCCATCATCGTTTTAATCGCTCTCGGACTGCTGTCACGCAGGATCCGGTTTATTCCGGATGCTTTCGGGGATGCACTGTGGGCAATGGTTGTGTACTGCTGTTTCAGGATTCTGCTGATCCGAAGAAAACGGATCACAGCTGCAGCCGCGGCACTTCTGACATCCTTCGCGGTGGAATTTTCTCAGCTTCTGAATCCGGACTGGCTGGTAAAGCTGAGGTCAACCTTTATTGGGCATATGCTTCTTGGGCAGGGCTTTCTATGGACGGACCTGATTGCATATACTGTCGGAATCGCATGTATTTATTGCATCACGGTTTTTATTTCAGTGTGCAGAAAACGCAGTGCAGAGAAGATAACACCGGAGCAGGCGAAAGCGGTCATGGACCGTGGAGAGGACTGCATCATTCTGGATGTCCGTGAATTCTCTGAATATGAAGCAGGACATATCCCGGGAGCAGTTCAGCTGTCAGTATTCAAGGTGAAAAAGCAGGCCGGCGAATTGCTTCCGGACCGGGATCGGCTGATTCTGGTGTATTGTAAGAGCGGAGTGCGAAGTGCTGCGGCAGGAAGGCAGCTGCTGGAGCTCGGCTATCGAAATGTTAAGGATTTTGGAGGCCTGATGAACTGGCCGTATGAGCTGACAAAGGAGCAGCAGGGGCTATGAACCGGAAAAACTATTTGCGTCTGTATGAAGGCAATCAGAATTATCTTCGCAGTTCCGACGCTGCTCTTCGCAGCCGTCTCGCGACGGAAGGGCAGAAGCCGTATGCAATTGTGATCTGCTGTGCGGATTCGCGTGTGATTCCGGAAGAGATATTCTCCGCCGGTCCGGGAGAACTATTCGTGATTCGCGTGGCCGGAAACGTGCTGGACAATCACCAGCTCGGGAGCGTGGAATATGCAGCCGGACACCTGGACTGTAAGGAGATCATTGTACTCGGCCATACCGGCTGCGGTGCGGTTTCGGCGGCGCTTTCCGGCGGCGGAGAAGGATTCATAAAGTATATTACAGATGACATTCTGGAAGCGATCGGAGAAGAGCGCGACCCGGATAAAGCTGCTGAACTGAATGTACAGCACGGAGTCAAACGCCTTCGAAGTGAGTTTTCCGATCATCCGGAGATGGACGGAGTCAGTATCAGCGGCGCGCTATACAATATACTGACTGGTGAGGTCCGGTGGACTGATATCGGGAAGTCCTGAGAGCAAAGGAAACAGTCAAGAGGATAAACAGATGCTGGAATTCTCCTATCCAAAGCTGACAGAGGAGCAGACGGAAGCCTACCTGAAACGGATCGGATGCAAAAGACCGCTTTTGCTGACCCGGGATACGCTGAATGAACTGGTCTATGCCCATCAGTGTACGGTTCCTTTTGAAAACCTGACGCTGTTCTGTCAGCATGAGCCGATTGTACTGGATACAGAGATTTTGTTTGAGAAGATCGTCACAAACAGAAGAGGCGGATACTGCTTTGAACTGAACAGCCTTTTTGTGTCGCTTCTGACTTCTCTTGGTTTTGACGTTTATTCCGTGATGGTCCGGCTTCAGACCCGGTCGGAAAAACTCCGGCCTTATATGCATCGGGGCTGTATCGCCAGAATCGGAGAAAAACGGTATTTCTTCGATGTGGGCTTCGGCGGTCCGATGGCGCCGTTTGCCGTGGAACTGAATCCGGAAAAGCAGACTTTCCATGAGGAGACCTACTGGGCGGAACCTTTTCACGACGCATGCTGGTGCCTGTATCGGGAGCGGAATGCCGCAGGATACAATTATATCCCGGGAGAAACAGACAACCCGGACAGCAGACTGCAGGTTGCCGTATTTTCTCTTGCTCCCGCGCTCAATGAGGATTTCATCCCCCTGAACAGACTGACATCCATAGAAAATCCGGAGTCGAATTTTGTAAAGCGGCTGTTTGTCAATCTGAGGACTGAGGACGGATATCTCAGCCTGATGGGAGACACTTTCACCGAGTTCCATAAAGGGACAGGGAAGACTGTGAGAAAGGTCTGTGACAGAGAAGCACAGCAGATTATAGAATCACGCTTTGGATTAATCAACAGAAAGGAAAGACATCATGAGAGTACTGGTAATTAACGGAAGTCCGCATGTGCACGGTTGTACGGCGGAAGCGCTTGACGAAGTAGTCCGCATCCTGAATGCGGAAGGGATTGAAACAGAAACCATTCAGGTTGGGAACAGGGATGTTCGGGGCTGTCTCGGCTGCGGTAAATGCGGAGAGAAGGGCAGTTGTGTTTTTGATGATATCGTCAATGAGGCTGCAAAGAAATTTGAATCGGCAGACGGCCTTCTGGTGGGAAGTCCGGTTTATTATGCTTCTCCGAACGGAACCATTCTGTCATTTCTGGACAGACTGTTCTACAGCACACACTTTTCAAAACACATGAAGGTCGGTGCGGCAGTTGTGAGCTGCAGACGCGGCGGAAACACTGCTACATTTGATGTGCTGAATAAATATTTCTCTATCAGCGGTATGCCGATCGCAACCAGTACCTACTGGAACATGGTACACGGTTTCACAGCGGAAGATGTCAGAAAAGACGCAGAGGGCCTTCAGACCATGCGAAACCTTGGCCATAACATGGCCTTTCTGATTAAGGCAATT
The DNA here is from genome assembly GCA_902803345.1 of uncultured Eubacteriales bacterium. The sequence goes on from CADCPV010000182.1 coordinate 14,055, forward strand.
GCGGCAGCGAAAGAAAGAGACGGCCTTCCGGTAGTGGAACGGGGATCGTTCACAAGCTTCCCGGATGGAAAAACTGGTGCGTAAGCGGAGTTAAAGAAACCGTTTGGAAATCTTCACTGCGAAGATGAACCGGTGAAAAGATCCGGTCTGGCAATGATGCTGCCGCAGAAACAGGAGGGAGCATGATGAGAACAGAAAAACAAGGCTTCCGGATTATTGCCCGACACCCTGCTGCAATTATCAGTATGGCTGCGTTTGCCCTCTGCATACCGACGCAGATCCTTGGATATGCGCACAGGCTGAACGAACCGCTTATTGCGGTTCCCGTGGTGTTTCTCACCGTTCTCAGTGCCGTTCTGATGATTGTCATGACACTGAAATTCGGACAAAAAGCCCTGTGGGTTTCCATATTTCCTGTTGTGATCGGCGTGTTGGGATTCGCTTTCAAACTGTTTATCGATCCCCGGGAGGGCAGCCTTCTGCATCATATTTCTGCGGCTGTTCTCTATGCAGCGATTATCGTCATTTGGTCACTGACGGTATTGTACATAATCAGGACAAAATGGCTTCTCGTGATCCTGTTTCTCGTACCGTTCCTGAAACACGTCATGTTGAACGACCTTCCGGTTCTGCTCGGGACAGCTGATCCGGTTTCTGTCTCAACATGGATGAAAGAACTGTGCATGCTCTTTTTTATGCTGGCGACTACCTTCTCCGCAATGTCGTTCGAGAAGACTTCGCATGCTGAATATTGTCGGGATTCTTAAGCCTGTCAGTGTGAATGTCAGGAGGCAAAGAATTGAACCTTCTCCTTGATCTTTTTTGAGCTTTGCAAAGACAGGCCTGTTCACTTTTGGCGGCGGATATGCTATGATCACGCTGATCGAAAATACCTGTGTAGAGAAAAAGCAGTGGATCTCGCATGAGGAAATTTTATCATTATTCTCCTGGTGACAGCTCTTCTGAAAGCGGTTTTGAAGAATCCCTATGTACAGGCAGTCCTTCGCGGACTGAAGCCGTGTATGATCGGTATCATTCTTGCTACCGGCCTTTACATGATTTTCAGAAATGGTATTGTCATAAAGGACAGCGTTTTCCAGATTCGCCCCTTGATTCTGACACTCGTGCTCGGGGCAGTTTACTTTGGTTTGAGAAAGATCAAGAAAGGCGGGATTTCACCGATCTTGCTGATCTGTCTGCCTTTGCAGGAATCGTCACATATGGATTCTGATCAGTTATTTCTTATATGATTGCCAATACGGGAATAAAAGAATTGGCATGAAAACGATAGAAATTGTTTCGGTGATATAAAATAAAGTGTAAAACATCAGGAGGTACAGCAGATGAAATTGATCCAGAACACACTCGGCAGATTTGTCTCTGCCGGGGAGATCGCGGGATGTTCCGCGAGAATCATGCAGAATGATGAGGTCCTGTTTGAAGGGCACTTTGGTTACGCAGACATTGAGAAGGGAATCCCGATGTCGGATGACACCATTTTCCGGATTGCATCCATGTCAAAGGTGATTACAGTCTCCGGAATCATGCAGCTCTATGAACAGGGACTCTTCAAGATGTGGGATCCTGTCAGTAAATTCCTTCCGGGGTTCAAAAATCCGAAAGTCGCGAAAGAAAATCCGGACGGAACCTATGAAATCGCAGATGCAGAAGGTGAAGTCACCATGCGTCAGCTTTTCACGATGACAAGCGGTGTCCCCTATGCCGGAAATGAGACTGCTGCGGCGAGAATCCGGAAGGAAAAGGAAGAAGAGCACCTTTCTCAGGGAAATGCAATTCCACAGACAGTGGATTACTGCAACTGGGTCGGGCAGCTCCCTCTGGCTTTTGAGCCGGGAGACCATTGGATGTACGGGTTCTCGATTGATGTACTTGGCGCAGTTATCGAAGTTCTGTCCGGCAAGACACTGGGTGAGTACCTGAAGGAGAATGTGTTTGATCCGCTGGGGATGTCGGATACAGGTTTCTATGTGCCGTCAGAGAAACAAAACCGCATTGCCACAATCTATCAGATCAAAGAAGGCATGCGGCCAAATGAGCGGAACTTCGCATCGGAAAAGCCGGCATTTGAAAGCGGGGGCGGCGGTCTGTTTTCCACAGTACGGGACTATTCCCGTTTTGCCCAGATGCTGCTCCACGGCGGAACACTGGACGGTGTCCGGATCCTCGGCAGGAAAACGGTAGATCTGGTCTCGACAGACCATCTGACGCCGCAGCAGCAGGCAACACACAACTGGGACACGCAGCGTGGTTACGGCTATGGTCTCGGTGTGCGCGTGATGAACAATCCGGAAGTCGCCGGAATCAACGGTTCTGTCGGAGAATGGGGATGGGACGGTGCATTTGGCAACTGGTTCTGTGTAGATCCGAAAGAAAACCTGACCTGTGTGTATCTTACGACAAATCGTCCCGGAGATCATTACAGCTTCATCCCGAAGCTGATGGCATCGATGTATGCTTCACTGGAATAACCAGAAACAGAGATTAAGCAAAAGGAGAAGATTTTGAATACGATTTTACAAACGAACGGTCTGACAAAGAAATATGGCAAAAAGACAGTAGTGGACCATGTTTCGGTTCATATCAGACGCGGAGATATTTACGGCCTGATCGGCAAAAACGGAGCAGGCAAAACAACTTTCATGCGGATGGTACTGGGCTTTGTCATTCCGAACGAAGGTACGGTTGAATTATTTGGCGGGGAGCCGCAGAGAACCTCCGGACAGAAGATCGGAAGTCTGATCGAAGCGCCGGCCTTTTATGCAGGATGCACGGCTTTGGAGAACCTGAAATATTTCTCTGTTCTCTCGGGAAGAGGAAAGAATCAGGAAATCCCGGAAAAACGGCTTCACGAGCTGATCGAGATGGTGGGGCTCGGAGACGCCGGAAAAAAGAAGGTCGGCAATTATTCTCTTGGTATGAAGCAGCGGCTGGGGCTTGCAATCGCGATGATCGGAAAGCCGGAGTTTCTGGTGCTGGATGAACCGGTAAACGGTTTGGATCCGGCCGGTATCCGGGATGTACGTGATACAATCCGACGGCTGAATGAGGAGTCGGGCGTCACGATCCTGATCTCCAGCCATCTTCTGGACGAACTGGCCAAAGTTGCGACCAAGTACGGTATCCTGAATGAGGGAAGACTGGTGGAAGAGATCACGACAGGGGAACTGGAGGAACGCTGCCGCCACAACATGACCATGGTTGTGAGCGATCCCGTCCGTGCCAGGGAAATCCTGCTTCAAATGATTCCCCGGGAAGAGATTCAGATAGAACAGCAGAAGATTACGGTTTTTTCCCATACCGAAGAAAGCGCTCGCTTCAACAGAAGACTCGTGGAGGGCGGGGTCGACGTTTTCGAACTGACCACGCATACAAGAGGCGTTGAGGATTTCTTTATCGAAAGGATCGGTGGCTGAGATGAAAAACCTGCTGCAGTTTGAAATGAAAAAACTGGTTAAGGCCAGAGTATTTTACATCTGTGCGATCGTCATCGTGGCAACCGTTCTGGTTCTGATGGGGACACAGAAACTGACGGAAGTCATTTCCCAGAACATCATGGGCGGAGAAGTCAGCCCGGATGAACTCCTGTATGATTCGGAACAGGATCAGGAAATTTTAGAGGATATGGGGATGGGAATTTTCAGTTCGGCACGTACCGGACTGGCCTGGGTCCTGAATGCACTGAACAGCACCTATGTTTTTATTGCCTTCGGCGCTTTCGTGGCAGTCTGGTTTCTTTCAGATTATACGAGCCGGACGGTTCAGCATGAAATAACGAAGGGATATTCCAGGACAGAAATCTTCTTCTCAAAATACCTTTCGAGCCTTTTTGTCTGCCTCATCTATGCCCTGCTGGCCATGTTTGTGGGCTTTCTTATGGGGACCATTTTCTGGAAAGTTGGAAAAGGCTTCGACGGGAAGTTTATTCTGCAGATCCTTGTCCAGCTCGTCATTATTGCTGCTTTCAACTCCCTGTTCTGCTTTTTTGCGACGATGGGCTTTAAAGTGGCTCCGGCACTGATTCTGTCTATTGCAATCCCGATCGCAGTACCGATGATCTTTGCCCTTGTCGATCTCTTCCTTCAAATGAATTCTGTTGAGGAAGGAGGAAACGCTCTTCAGCTTTCCAAATACTGGCTTTCCGGCATGATCTCACGTGTGGCCAGGATCAAAGCAGAGAATAAGGATATCCTGTATGCATTTCTCGGCGGTGCGGGGTATCTTGTCGTGCTCACTTTTTTCAGCTGGCTTTTTGCCAAGAAAAGGGATGCATAACAGTGTTGACATCTTTTTTGAGGATCATATACAATAGATGAAAAGGACACTGTGACAAGTTCGGTTTTTGTAAAGAGAAAAGGAATATGAGAAAAGTAACAATTCTTGAATCAACGACGAAAAACCCGATTACACTCATGGGAGAACGGGCCGGCGTCTGCTGGGGATCCGATATCTCGGATCCTGAAAAGAACTATAGAAGGGGACGTGACTGCCTTGAATCCGGCCATGGCCGCGTCCTTGAGTTTGTCAATGTCGAGATGGTAATTGACGGATATTCGGCACGCGTAATCCGCGAATGGTATACGCACATCGGAGGGGCCCCGACAAGACTGCAGGCCAGTACTCGGTATGTGGACTATGAGGATTTCGAATATGTTATCCCGCCGAAGATCGAAAAGAACGAAGCGGCAAAGGCGCTTTTTGAAAATACCATGAAGACTGTCGCCGAAGCCGCAAAAAAGCTGGAGGCGGAGTATCAGATCCCGAGGGAAGATGCGGCTATGCTGCTTCCTCTGGGAATGACGACAAGGATCGTTGACAGGAGAAATCTCCGGAACCTGATTGACATGAGTCACCAGCGTCTGTGTACCCGGGCTTACTGGGAGTATCGCGAGCTGATGCGGGATATCATGGCAGCGCTTTCGGCAGTTTCCGCGGAATGGGCGGAAATTGTTTCAAGGTACTTTATTCCGAAGTGTGAAGTCACCGGCTTCTGTGAGGAAAAGAAAAGCTGCGGCCGAAGGCCGAAGAAGCCGGAGGCATAACCGGGGAGAAGGCTCCGAAATCCTTTGGTATAACAGAAAAATGCAGGATCTTCTGAAAAAAACAAAAAAAGCCCGGAATTGTTGGACATCTGTTGGACAGGGCTCATTATACTGACATCAGACTGCAGAGTCGCCGGGAGATAACAGTTAAAAATGCCGGGTTTTGCAGAAAAAGATCATTGCAAGCCGAAACCGGGACCCCCGTTGCCGGGACCTGAGTACGGTTGCTGTTATACTAAAAATGTAATACAGGAGAAAACACCATGCCAGTAACAGTTGAACAGTTAAGAAGATTAAAAACTCAGAATCCGGACAGGTTCGAACAGAACCGTCGGGCAATGTTCGCGTTTTCACAGTTTCTTTACCGTACCGGGCAGCAGCTCAGACGGGAAGACAACGAAGCGGTCGGAAGACAGCTCGAGAAATACAGCGAAGCGCTCGAACAAGCGGCGCTGGATCCGACCGTTCCTGAGCACCGCGAGAAAATTGACACTGCTCTGGATACACTCTCGACCATGGGAGAATACCTTGGAAAAGTCTCGAGCAGTAATTATGGTGCCGGCAATAACTGCGAGCTTGTCATCAACAGCGATGCCGACAGAGAGAATGCTTTCAGGGATGGCCTGAATGCCGTGAACGCCTACTATGGCTTCCAATACAATGTGAACGATCTTGTAGACGGCGTAGTTGATAACCCGACTGAAAATGAGCGCCGGGAGCGGGAACAGGCCCGTAATGAATGGAACCAGCAGCGCGCCCGTGAACGTGAGCAGAGCCTGAACCAGGAACGCCTTGCAAACCAGAGGCGGCAGCAGCAGGAAAATGCACGGCGGCAGCGGCTCGAGAACGCAGAACGTCTTGAAGAACAGGACCGTCAGCGTGAGGAGCGGAGACGGGAAAGAGCGCGGCAGCGTGAGGCAGCTGAACAGCGGCAGCGGGAAGAGCAGGAGAGACGGGCTCAGGAAGAGCGGAACCTGTCCCCGCAGCAGCGGGAGCAGCGCGAACGTGAGGCGCAGCAGCGGGAGCAGCAGCGCCAGGCCGGCCTTCGGAACATGCTCAGCGGAAACCGTGATTTAAGTCTTAGGGCAGCTCGTAATCCCGAAACGCCGGTGGCGCAGAAAAAGATCAATCTTGCAGAAGTCGTAGCCTATCAGAGAGAACTGAACCGTGTACAGGACGGCGTGAGGCCTGTCAACATGGATTACGTGAACGGTGATATCCAGGCGGTTCTGGACGGCGCTGCGCTTGCGGTCGCGGAGCGGCAGGGAAGACTTGATACGCTTGCCCGGATGACTCCGGAGCGGCTCAATGAGCATGTCCTGAGCATGGAACAGGAAATCAACCGTCATACGGCAGGAAATGCAGATGGTGCCGCAAAGGCAGGCGAGATCTTCGCGCAGATGAACAGTACCTGGCGTCTCAGAGGCAACAGCAAGGAATACCGCGACGCAAGGCAGGCTATACAGAATTATTCAAATCTTCAGAACCCCTCGCAGGTTGACAGTTACCTTGCTGCCCAGCCCGTAAAGGAATACGTCCGGAAGAATCTGCAGCATGCCACATCTGCCGTCGGAAAGACACGGATGGCCTGCTCTATGGCTTTTCTGAAGCAGACCATGTCGGCGGAGGAGTTCCGGATTTACTGCAATAACCTGAATGCGCTTCGCGGCATCCCGAATCAGGTCATCGGAAACCGCATCGAATACGATAAATCACATCCGCGCTGCTTTGTTCCGGAAGAGATCGGCACAGCGGAGGAAGTATACAATGCGGCGAGGGAGCGCGTCAGTGAGAGTGCCCAAAAGGACGAGAAGCCGTCGGCACGAGATCTTGCGATTATGACTGCAATCAAGACCCTGCAGGCCAAAAACCGCGGCAAGGGCGGGGAAGAAGGCAAGTACCTGATTGTGGAACATGAGGCGCTGCAGGATGAAATCGAAAAGGTGATGCGCGATCCCCGTTTCATCAACGCTTATCAGAACCGGCCGAATGACGAACTGTGGGAGATGGGCTTCCACGGAAATATCAATACCCTTCAGGGTTATGCAGATCCGCTGAGACCGGAACAGCAGGATCGTGTCAATGCCGCGCGGGACCGTCAGGAACGGGAGGAAAGACAGGAGAAAGAGAATCAGCTGAGAGCAAAACGGCAGGCCTGGGAAGAAAACGAAACCCGGGAAGTCGAAAAGCGCAGACAGAAGGTCCGGGAGGCACAGGACCTGAGAAGACAGGAGCAGGAACAGGCCCAAAGGGAGCAGGAGCGCATCCAGGCGGAGAGAGAAGAGGCAGTATTCCTCTCAAAACACACGCCCGCGCAGAAAGTATATGAAGATCTGTTTTCGGATGTGCAGAGACTTCAGAACCTTTATATACCGGCACAGGATGAACCCGGAGTTCCGGCACCGAAAAAGAATCATGCACAGAAGATGGTGGATGAGGTCTTCGGCATCCTGGACGGAAAAGAAGTGCCTGAAAAGCCGGCACCGAAAATTGATCCTGACAAGATGGTGGACGAAGTTTTCGGTATTCTCGATGAAAAACCGGAGCCGAAGGAATCAGACCGGATGGCTCAGGACGTTTTCGATGAAGTTCTGAACGAAAACTATGTGCCGAAAAAGAGCACGGAAGAGGTCCTTGCAACGCTGATTGCGCTTGCGGAAATGCAGAAAGGTGTGAAAGCAAACCCGAAATACAATGACAAGATGCTGAATACGGCAAAGCTTCAGAAACGCATCGACACCCTGAAGAACGACCCCGTTGTAAAGCAGATGGCCAGAGATCCGAAGCTCGTGGAAACAGTCAAAAACTCCCTGCAGGAAGGCCAGAAAAAGCAGGATAAAGACGAAAAGCAGAAGCAGATGTATTCCACCATGCACCTGTCCATTGTCCTGCGGCAGGAACATGAAAAGAAAACGAAAGATAAGGAAGTTCTGGACAGGATGACCGTTGCTGACGGGTATCACGCAATGAAGAAGAAGACAGATGCCGTGATTCGCGGACAGATGGACTTCAAACAGGCCGTGTCGCCCGTTGCTAAGATGGTGGCGCTTCGGGAGTTCGAGGAAAAAGGCGGCGTCAATGGACATCTTGATATGAATGCCCTGAATAAGCGCGTGAAAGAGCTTCTGAAAGACCCGATTATCAAGGCGATGGGCCAGACCTTAACCGGGCCGACCAAGCTGCGCGAGATGGAAGAGACCATCGCGATGAAGGAAAACCGCGAGCAGGCGTTTGGCGAAATGGTTGGCGACATGTACAAGAAGGAAGTTGAAAAGAAAAAGGCACTGGAGGAGCAGAATGCCCGGAAGAACCAGAACGAGGCGGGCA
>CADCPV010000183.1 GCA_902803345.1 uncultured Eubacteriales bacterium
CTGGGTCCGAACGGCGCCGGAAAATCCACCACCATGAACATCATCACCGGCTGTCTTTCACCTACAGAAGGAAAAGTAAGCGTCGCAGGCTTCGACATCCTCGAAGAACCGCTGCAGGCGAGGAAAAAGATCGGCTATCTGCCGGAACATCCGCCGCTTTATCAGCAGGAAACGCCGGAGGAGTACCTGCGGTTCGTCGGAGAAGCCAAAGGGCTTCGCGGCGACAAGCTCCGCGAGGAGATCGAATCCGTCATCGAAATGACCGGCATCGAATCCGTCCGCGACCGGCTGATCTCAGCACTTTCCAAAGGGTACCAGCAGCGCGTCGGGATTGCGCAGGCACTTTTGGGGGATCCCGAAGTCATCATTCTCGATGAACCGACTGTCGGCCTCGACCCGATCCAGATCATTGAAATCCGCGATCTCATTAAAAAGCTCGGCGAAAGCCACACCGTCATCTTCAGCTCCCATATCCTGTCTGAAGTCCAGACCATCTGTGAAAAAGTGCTGATTATTGCAGGCGGCGAACTTGTTGCCTTTGATACGCCGGAAAACCTTGAAAAGCTGGAACAGGCCAAAACTGCTGTGCATCTCACCGTTTCCGCGGGAAAAGAAGAGGCCGAACAGGCACTTTCGGAATTCTTCTCGGAAAACCCGACCGATTATCAGCTTACGGAAGCGGATGAGGAGTCCGTAAACATCCGGATTCCCGCAGCCGAAGCCGATACGAAAGCCCTGTGCCGGGATCTGTTCTTCCTGTTTGCAGGGAAAAACCTTCCCATTACGGAAATGACGACTGAACGCGCCAGTCTCGAGAAAGTCTTCGTCGAGCTGACGGAACAGTCCGCAGAAAGCGAGGTGAGCGCATCATGACCTCCGTCCTGAAACATGAACTCCGAACCCATTTCCATACACTGTCGACCTGGCTGTTCATGGCCTTCCTGCTGATCTTTGTCGGCATCGGCGCGATGCTCTACAATATCCAGTCGGCGGTTGCAAACTTTGAATATGTGCTCGAATTTGTCTGCATCGGCCTTGTTGTCATCATTCCGGTGCTGACGATGCGGGTATTCGCAGAGGAAAAGAAGCAGAAAACCGACCAGCTTCTGTATGCGCTTCCCCTGAGCGCATCCGGAATCGTACTCGGAAAATACTTTGCGCTTCTTGTGATATTCCTGATTCCGACAGCCATCATCGCCGTTTACCCGCTGATCTTCTCGAAGTTCGGCGAAGTCTATCTTTTAGGCTCCTACGGCTCGATGCTCGCGTTCTTCATCATGGGCGCTTCTCTGATTGCAGTCGGCGTCTTTATTTCCTCCCTGACGGAAAACCAGGGCTTCGCGGCGGGCATCGCGATCGTGCTGTTCCTGCTGAACTACTTCAGCGTACGCCTCTCGGAATATATTTCCACGGGAGTCGCCGGAACGGTCATCGCCTTAGCCGTACTGCTCCTTGCACTTGCGGCAATCGTTTATGTGCTGACCAAAAACAGCAATGCCGCCTACGGGACCGCTGCCCTCGGCGCAGTGGGACTGATTGTGGTTTACCTCGTTGACAAAAGCAAGCTCGAGAACCTGCTTCCGGCGCTTATGTCAAAGCTGTCCTTCTTTGAACGCTTCTACGGATTTGTGGACGGCGTCTTTGATATCGGTTCCATTGTTTTCTATCTGACCGTCATCATTTTCTTCCTGTTCCTGACGGTACAGTCTCTGGAGAAAAGGAGGTACAACTGATGAAGGCATTCTCTGAAAAAGCCTCCGGAAAGAAGGAGGCAAACGGAAAACTGGCCCTTCGGCGCGGTTCCTATTCCCTTGTGCTCAGCCTTGTCGTGCTGGCGATCCTGATTGTCGTCAACATCCTGGTTTCGGTTCTCCCGAAAACCCTGACGAAGCTGGATATCAGCGCTCAGAAACTGTATTCGATCACCTCCTCCACCAAGGTCGTCGTGAACAATCTGCAGAAGGATGTGACGATTTACTGGATCGTTCAGGCGGACCAGGAAGATGATATTCTGGAGAACCTGCTGGAGAAATATGACAGTCTGTCGCAGCATATCACGGTGGAGAAGAAAAATCCGGATGTCTATCCGCAGTTCGCCGCCCAGTACACCGATGAAACGGTCGAAAACAACAGCCTGATTGTCGTCTGCGGAACGAAGAGCCGCTATATTCCTTTCTCGGACATTTATCTCTCGGACATCGACTACAATACCTATACGGAAGTCAAGTCTTTCGACGGCGAGGGCTGCATCACCTCTGCGATCGACTACGTCCAGAGCGACAAGCTTCCGATCATCTATGTTCTGGAAGGACACGGCGAAACGGAGCTTCCGGAGTATCTGACGAAGCAGATTGAAAAGGACAATATGGAACTTCGCAGCTTCTCCCTTTTGAATGAGGACGAAATCCCCGAAGATGCTTCCTGCATCCTGATCCATGACCCGCAGTCGGATATTTCTCCGGAAGAAGCGGATATCCTGCTTCCGTATATCAAGACCGGCGGAAAGGTCTTCGTGTTTGCAGGACCTGTGGAGGACGGAATTCTGGAGAATCTCTTCGGTCTTCTTTCGGATTACGGCATCACGCCCGCGGAAGGCGTCGTTATTGAAGGCGACCGGAACCATTACGCTTTCCAGCAGCCCTATGTTCTGCTGCCGGAGATCGCTTCTTCCGATATTACCGATCCGCTGATCGATTCCCATTACTATATGATCGTTCCGACGGCGGTCGGCCTTCAGAATGACGGCTCTGCCTCCGGAATCGTCACAGAGCTTCTGACGACTTCCTACGACTCCTTCAGTAAGGTCGCGGGTTATGCGCTGGAAACCTATGACAAGGAAGACGGCGATATCGACGGGCCTTTCGCACTTGCGGTTTCCATCAATGCCGGCAACGACGGAAAGCTGATCTTTGTCGGATCAGGCGTCATGCTCGATGAGACGGTCAATGCCTATTCGTCCGGCGCAAACCTGGACTTCTTCATGAACGCGCTGTCCTCTCTCGTCGGAGAAAACGAAGCCGTCGCAATCCGCAGCAAATCCCTTGGCTACAACTACCTCACCATCAGCGAATCCACATCCACAACGCTGAAGGCTGTAATGATCGGTGTAATCCCGGCGGTCTTCGTCATCGCGGGCGTCATCGTTCTGGCATTAAGAAGGAGGAAGAAAAATGCGCAGGCTTAAAATTCTCCTGATCTTACTCGCGGTCCTGATCGCCGCAAGCATTACGGTTGTCATCATCAACCGGCATGAACAGAAAAAAGAAGAAATCAAAAACAGCGACGCGATTATTCTGGAGATTCCCAAAGAATCGGTCACTGCCCTGTCCTTCGAATATGAAGAAACGAAGCTCTCGTTCAGCCGCGGTTCCGAAGGGACCTTCCTCTGGGATGAGGATGCGGCTTTCCCTGCGGACCAGGAGAAAATCGACAACCTGCTGTCCGTTTTCGAGTCCTTCGGCGTCTCCTTTGTGATTGAGAACGTTGAGGATTTCGCCCAGTACGGACTGACCGATCCGGAAGCAAAGATCCGCATCAGTACGGCTTCCGGAACGACGGACGTGCTTCTCGGCGCCTTCAGTACGATTGATGAAAAGCGCTATGTCTCGATCGGCGACGGGAAAGTATATCTCGTAAACCATGATCCGATGGATGACTATAAGCTGCAGATTTCCGACCTGATCAAGCATGACGAAATTCCGAAGACCGGCCTGTCCGGATCCGAAAAGATCCGTTTCTCCGGCGCGGAGAACTATGAGATCTCACTCGAACGGGACAGCGGCAAGTCCGCGAATCCGGACGACCTGTACTTCGCAGATACTCTTCCGCTTTCGACGAATTTTGTCAC
>CADCPV010000184.1 GCA_902803345.1 uncultured Eubacteriales bacterium
GCCGTCCATCTGAGCAGCACCGGTGATCATGTTCTTGACATAGTCAGCATGGCCGGGGCAGTCAACGTGTGCATAGTGTCTCTTCTCGGTTTCATACTCGACGTGAGCGGAATTGATGGTGATACCTCTTTCCTTCTCTTCCGGAGCCTTGTCGATCTGATCGAACGCAGTAACCTTATTACCGGCAACCTTCTGAGCAAGAACCTTGGTGATCGCAGCGGTCAGAGTGGTTTTGCCATGGTCGATATGTCCGATGGTACCGATATTGCAATGCGGCTTTGTTCTTTCAAATTTAGCTTTTGCCATTTTAGAAATTCCTCCTTAAAAATGCGCCCGTAGGCTTATAGGCCATATAGAAGTATTATATGGCATTTTCCCAGTTTTTTCAACTGTTATTTTGACTAATTTAACTCTTCAGGACGATCAGCGGTTGAGCATTTTTTCCTGAAGATTCTTCGGAACCGGCTCATACTTTTCGAAGAACATCGAATAGTTGCCCCGGCCCTGGGTTTTGGATCTCAGATCCGTCGCATAACCGAACATCTCGGAGAGCGGGACAAAGGCGCGGACCATCTTGCCGGACCCGACGTCGTCCATTCCCTCAATCCGCCCGCGGCGGGAGTTCAGGTCTCCGATGACGTCGCCGAGGTATTCCTCGGGCATCGTGACTTCGACCTTCATAATCGGCTCCAGGAGCACCGGATCCGCCTTCTGCATTGCCTGCTTGAAAGCCATGGAACCGGCGATATGGAACGCCTGCTCCGAAGAGTCGACTTCGTGATAGGAACCGTCCGTGACGAAGGCATGTACGCCAACGACCGGATAGCCGCCCAAAACGCCGCTCTTCATTGCTTCCTCGATACCTTCGCCGATCGCGGGGATGTATTCCTTCGGAATCACGCCGCCGATGACTTCGGAATCGAATTTGTAAAGTTCCTCGCCGTTCGCGTCCATCGGTTCGAAGCGGACCTTCGCATGTCCGTACTGGCCGCGGCCGCCGGACTGGCGCACATACTTGGAATCGACTTCGACTGTCTTCGAAATTGCTTCCTTGTAGGCCACCTGCGGTGTGCCGACGTTTGCTTCCACGTTGAATTCGCGAAGCAGACGGTCGACAATAATCTCCAGATGCAGTTCGCCCATTCCGGCAATAATCGTCTGTCCGGTCTGTTCGTCCGTATGCGCCTTGAAAGTCGGGTCCTCTTCGGCAAGCTTCGCAAGAGACTCGCCGAGCTTCTGCTGGCCGGCCTTGCTGGTGGGTTCGATTGCAAGCTCGATTACGGGCTCCGGGAATTCCATCGACTCGAGAATGACCGGTGCGCTGTCCGTGCAGATCGTATCTCCCGTCGTCGTGTTCCGAAGACCTACCGCTGCTGCAATATCGCCCGAATAAACCTTCTGCAGTTCCTGCCGCTTGTTTGCATGCATCTGCAGTATCCGGCCGACACGCTCCTTTTTGTCCTTGGTGGCGTTCAGCACATAGGAACCGCTGTCCATCGTGCCCGAGTAAACCCGGAAGAATACCAGTTTGCCGACGAAGGGATCCGTCATGACCTTGAACGCAAGCGCCGAGAATGGCTCTTCGTCCGAAGAATGACGCTCGACTTCGTTTCCGTCCAGATCGACGCCCTTGATGGACGGAATGTCCACCGGGGACGGCATGTATTCCACCACCGCGTCCAGAAGCTTCTGAACGGCTTTATTGCGGTACGCGGAGCCGCAGAGAACCGGAACCGCCGTACATTCACAGGTTGCTTTTCTGAGAACGCGCTTCAGGTCTTCCACTTCCGGCATTTCCCCCTCAAGATACATCATCGTGAGGTCGTCATCGAGCTCACAGATCTTCTCAATGAGTTCATCCCGGTAAAGCTGGGCGTCATCCATCATATCTTCCGGAACTTCCGTCACCGTAATGTCGTCGCCCTTATTATCATTGTAATAATAGGCCTTCATTTCAAAGAGATCGATGACTCCCCGGAAGCTGTCCTCTTTCCCGATCGGCAGCTGCAGGATAATCGCATTCTTGCCGAGGCGCGTGCGGATCTGGTCGACCGCACCGTAGAAATTCGCGCCCATGATGTCCATCTTGTTGATGAAGGCGATACGCGGAACATTATAGGTATCCGCCTGACGCCAGACATTCTCGGACTGCGGTTCTACGCCGCCCTTTGCACAGAACACGCCGACAGCGCCGTCGAGTACGCGAAGGGACCGTTCAACCTCAACGGTGAAGTCCACGTGGCCGGGGGTATCAATGATATTGATACGGTGCTCCAGAGCGCCCGGAGCCGGCTTGGTTTCCTTCTCCAGCGTCCAGTGACAGGTGGTCGCAGCGGACGTGATCGTAATGCCGCGTTCCTGCTCCTGCTCCATCCAGTCCATGGTCGCCGTGCCTTCATGCGTATCGCCGATTTTGTAATTGATGCCGGTATAGTAAAGGATCCGCTCCGTGAGCGTGGTTTTACCGGCATCAATGTGTGCCATGATGCCTATGTTTCTTGTCCGCTCTAACGGATACTGCCTTTCACTCATGTTTTTACTGTCTCCTCCCGGCAGAAGTACAGGTTTTTTCGGTATCTGCTCTTTCGTTCAGATTAGAAACGATAGTGTGCAAATGCCTTGTTTGCTTCTGCCATCTTGTGCATGTCTTCTTTTCTCTTGACTGCACCGCCGGTGTTGTTCATGGCGTCCATCAGTTCGCCTGCAAGCCGGTCTTCCATCGTCTTCTCGCCGCGTTTTCTCGCAAAGTTTGTGATCCAGCGGAGCGCCAGGGTCTGTCTTCTGTCAGGCTTGACTTCCATCGGAACCTGGTAGGTGGCGCCGCCGACACGTTTTGCCTTAACTTCGAGAACCGGCATAATGTTGTTCATCGCCGCTTCGAAAACTTCGAGCGCGGGCTTTCCGGTCTTCTTCTCAGCCTTTGCAAATGCGCCGTAAACGATTTTCTGTGCTACGCCCTTCTTCCCGTCCAGCATGATGTTGTTGATCAGCCGGGTCACAACCTTGTTGTTGTACAGCGGGTCGGCCAGCACGTCTCTTTTCTGAGCATGTCCTTTTCTTGGCACGTTACTTCCCTCCTTAACTATCGCATTCCGTATCCGGAATGCAGTTATATCATCGGTACTCGCCTCTTGATTTAAGAAGTGTTCGCGCGTTCATTTCCTGTTCCGTCAATCTACAACCATTAAAAGAGGATAAAATGCCGCACAATTGTCCGTATGATATATTATTGATTACTTCTTGACTTTCGGTCTCTTGGCGCCGTACTTACTGCGGGCCTGACGACGGTTCTGGACGCCGGCTGTATCCAGCGTGCCTCTGACGATGTGATAACGCGTACCGGGAAGATCCTTGACACGTCCGCCTCTTACGAGAACGACGCTGTGCTCCTGAAGGTTGTGGCCTTCGCCCGGGATATAGCTCGTCACTTCGATGCCGTTAGAAAGACGTACTCTGGCGATTTTTCTCAGCGCTGAGTTCGGCTTTTTCGGGGTTGCGGTCTTGACTGCGGTGCAGACGCCGCGCTTCTGCGGAGAAGAGGTGTCGATCGCGCGCTTCTTGAGAGAGTTGAAGCCTCTCTGCAGAGCCGGAGCCGTCGACTTCTTCACGGAAGTTTCCCTGCCCTTTCTGACTAACTGGTTAAATGTAGGCATTTCTTTTCCTCCTGTTATAGTCTCTTGCCTGCTTTTTATGACACGCACGGCCCGGTTGTCGGCTTTTTCGCACGAGCGCATGAAAAACAGGGTGCGCATAAGCGCGCACCCTGTTATTATACATGAAATCTGTCAAATGTCAAGTGTTTTTTTATCTTACCACTCTTGCGCCTGCACCGCCCATCAGGGCTTCGACTTCCTTCTTGCTGGCCATCGACGTGTCGCCGGGCGTGGTCATTGCGAGCGCGCCGTGCGCCGCGCCGTAGTTCACCGCAAGCTCCGGATCACCGGTCGTCATGAGTCCGTAGACAAGGCCGGAGGCAAAGGAGTCGCCGCCGCCGACACGGTCGAAGATCTCAAGTCCCTGATACTCTTTCGACTGGTATATCTCGCCGTCTGCATAGCAGATTGCGGACCAGTCATTGACAGTCGCAGACTTCACGGTACGGAGTGTCGTTGCGATCACCTTGAAATTCGGATAGGCTTCTGCGGCTTCGCGCATCATCTTCTTATAGCCGTCGATCGAGAGCTTCGAGAGGCCTTCGTTTCCTTCGATCTCAAAACCGAGACAAGCCGTGAAGTCTTCTTCGTTTCCGATCATGACATCAACGTATTTCGCGATCTCCTTATTGACTTCCTGCGCCTTTGCCTGGCCGCCGATCGCGGACCACATCGAAGGCCGGTAGTTCAGGTCGTAGCTCACGACTGCGCCGTACTTTTTCGCGGTCTTGATCACCTCGATCACAGTCTCGGAAGACTGCTCGGAAAGCGCCGCATAGATACCGCCCGTATGCAGCCACCGGACGCCTTCATCCGAAAAAAGCTTCTCCAGATCGAAATCCGAAGCCTTCGCCTGCGAAATCGCGGTATTCGCGCGGTCCGAAACACCTAAAGCGCCGCGAACGCCGAAACCCCGCTCTGTAAAATTCAGGCCGTTCCGGCAGATCCGGCCGATACCGTCAGTCTTCTTCCAGTAAATGTGCGAAATATCCACGCCGCCCTGGCAGATGAAGTCCTCCAAAAGCCTTCCGACCTCGTTGTCTGCAAAGGCCGTCAGCACTGTAGTCTTCATGCCGAAGCATTTCCGGAGTCCCCGGACAACATTGTATTCGCCGCCGCCTTCCCAGACGCGGAAGGAGCGCGCGACACGGATTCTTTCATCGCCCGGATCGAGCCGCAGCATGATCTCCCCTAAAGAAGCTGCATCCCACATCGCATCCTGCCGTAAATTCAGTTCAAGTGCCATTCTGTCCCGTCTCCTTATCCTCTGTACTCTTTTACGAGAGCTGCTGCCTCGCGGGCCATTTCCTCGATCTTTCCAAATTCGCCGGCTGCGATCAGGTCTTTTTTCACCATCCAGCTGCCGCCGCAGGCCAGGATATGCTTCTCATCCGCAAGATATTCGCCGACGTTTTTCGCATTGATACCGCCGGTCGGCATAAACTTCAGGCCGACATAGGCCGCTGCGATCGCCTGGATCATCTTGAGGCCGCCCGATGGCTCCGCCGGGAAGAATTTCACAACCTGGAGGCCCAGGGAAAGCGCCTGCTCGATTTCAGACGGAGTCAGAACGCCCGGGAATACCGGAATGCCTTTTTCGAGGCAGTATTTCACGGTGACCGGGTTCAGGCCCGGAGCGACGATGAATTTCGCACCGGCTGCAACCGCACGGTCCACCTGTTCCGTCGTGAGTACGGTTCCTGCACCGACGAGCATTTCCGGGAATTTTGCCGTCATCCGGCGGATCGATTCTTCTGCCGCCGCTGTCCGGAAAGTCACTTCCGCACAGGGAAGTCCGCCGCGGATCAGCGCTTCCGCAAGAGGCTCCGCATCCTTCGCGTCGTCAAGCACTACAACCGGTACAATACCGGTCTTTCTGATCAGTTCCTGCATGTCCATAAATCAAGTCCTCCTGAGTTGTTGTTTATAGTCCGAAATATCGTTTCGCGTTGTAATAGCAGATGTTCTCCACGAGTTTTTCCAGCATGCGCTCGTCGTAGGGATACTCGCCGTTCTCGACAAGTTCGCCGATATAGTTGCAGAGAATCCGGCGGAAGTATTCGTGGCGCGTATAGGAAAGGAAGCTGCGCGAGTCTGTGAGCATGCCGATGAAGGTTCCGAGCACGCCCTCTGCCGCAAAGCTTTCAAGCTGGGCGCGCATGCCGTTCTTGTGGTCATTGAACCACCAGGCCGAGCCGTGCTGCATTTTTCCGACAACACCGCCGCCCTGGAAGCAGCCGAGAATTGTCTCGATTTCCGCATTATCGCCCGGATGCAGGGAATAGACAATCGTCTTCGGAAGCTCCGAAGTCTGATCCAGCGCATTCAGAAAATCCGCAAGCTCCGCATAGGGAACCGCGCTGCCGATCGAATCGTAGCCGGTGTCGGGGCCGAGCTTTTCAAACATGACGCCGCTGTTGTTCCGTTTCGCACCGAAATGAAGCTGCATGACAAGGCCCTGCTTTGCATACATCCGGCCCAGCGCAAGAAGCAGCGCTGTTTTGTAGATCCGGACTTCCCGGGCATCCGGTGCAGATCCGGCAAGAACTTTTTTCAGGATCTGGTCAACCGTCTTCTCGTCAGCCGGTTCATAGGGCACATAGTCAATGCCGTGATCAGTCGCAAAGCAGCCGAGTGAGACGAAAAAGGCAAGCCGTTTTTCAAGCGCCTTCATCAGGGATTTCCAGTCATTGATATTGACACGGGCAGCATCCCCGAGTCGGTCCATGTAGTCCGAAAAGCCCGGAAGCTCGATATTCATTGCCTTGTCGGGACGCCAGGCCGGAAGGACTCTGAAATCCACGGTCCGGTCTTTTGCGATCTGCTCATGGTATTCCAGAGAATCTGCCGGATCGTCCGTCGTGCAGACCACTTCGACATTCGAACGGCGGATGATGTTCCTTGCCGACATCATATCGCTCTTCAGCCGTTCATTTGCAAGCTCCCAGACCGTATCCGCGGTCTCCGCCGAGAGCACGCCTTCGTAGCCGAAATAGCGCCGAAGCTCTAAATGGCTCCAGTGGTACAGCGGGTTTCCGACAGCATAAGGAAGCGTTTCCGCGAACTTTTTGAACTTTTCATAGTCAGGCGCATCTCCTGTGATGTACTGCTCTTCGACACCGTTTGCGCGCATGATCCGCCACTTGTAGTGATCGCCGCCGAGCCAGACTTCGGTCAGGTTCCGGAACTTCTTATCCTCCCAGATTTCCTGTGCGCTGATATGGCAGTGATAATCGATAATCGGCAGATCTGCCGCCACTTCGTGGTACAGTTCCTTCGCGGTGTCATTCATCAGCAGGAAATTTCTGCCCATAAAACTCTTCATGCATTTACTCCTTAAAAACCGCCGCAAAAGAACAGTTTCTCCTGCGGCGGTCTGATCGCCCCGCACAGTCAAACCGCATGGAGCACTGAATTAATTCTCATTGTCATAGCTTTCGTCGCCGTAGCCGTCATCCGTGTATTCCGAATCGGAATAATCCGAATCCTCGTCATAAGCCACGTCTTCCGTATACGCGGAGAGCGCCTCTTCGAAATTTCCTGCATTCTCCTCATATTCTGCGGATTCCGCGGTATTCTCGTCGTCGGAAGCCTCTTCTTCCCGAAGCTGAGCCGCCTTCTGGGCCTTCTGTTCGGCATTGGCTCTCGCCGCCTCTTCCATAGCCTGACGGTAGCGGATCGCCTTCTCTTCCATCTCCTCTTCGAAGCGCTCGTCGGAATCCAGACGGATGTCACGGTAGCACTTCATGCCGGTACCTGCAGGAATCAGGTTGCCGATGAGGACGTTCTCCTTCAGGCCGATCAGGTGGTCTACCTTGCCGTTGATTGCGGCCTCGGTCAATACCTTCGTGGTCTCCTGGAAGGAAGCCGCCGACAGGAAGGATTCGGTTGCCAGAGAAGCCTTTGTAATACCGAGCATGATCTGCGTGCCGACAGCGGGTTCCTTCCCCTCTGCGACAAGCTGTTCATTCATCTCGTTGAAATTCAGCACATCCATGGTCACGCCGGGCAGGACATCGGAATCACCGCAGTCTTCGACGCGGACCTTCTTCAGCATCTGCCGGACAATGATTTCAATATGCTTGTCGTTGATCTCAACGCCCTGCAGACGGTAGGGACGCTGTACTTCATGAAGCATATAGTCCTGAACCGCCCGGAGGCCCTTGATCCGTAAGATATCATGCGGGTTGATCGAACCTTCGGTGATCTTGTCGCCGGCCTTGATCATGTCACCGGTCTGAAGTTCTGTCGTACCGTGCTTTGCAAGGTTTGAGCCGAACGTGATCAGGTAGGTTCTGGAATCGCCGGTCTCGGGATTCGTCACCACGACTTCGCGCTTCTTCTTGGTATCGCGTACGGTCACTTCGCCGTCGATTTCGCTGATCGTCGCCATACCCTTGGGGGTACGTGCTTCGAAAAGTTCCTCGACACGGGGAAGACCCTGTGTGATATCGCCGCCCGCGACGCCGCCTGTATGGAAGGTTCTCATCGTGAGCTGCGTACCGGGCTCGCCGATCGACTGGGCGGCAATGATGCCGACCGCTTCGCCGACCTGAACGGGTTCGCCGGTTGCCATGTTCGCGCCGTAGCACTTCGCGCAGACGCCCATATGGGACTTGCAGGCGAGGTTGTTCCGGATCTTCAGGGAATCTCTGCCCTGTGCGGAAAGCACCTGCAGGATCCTGTCCGCAAGCCGCGGGGTAATCATGTTGTTCTTTTCAATGACCAGTTCGCCGGTCTTGGGATCTACAACGTCCTCCGCCACAAAACGGCCGACAAGACGCTCACGGAAGGATTCGACGACTTCGCCGCCGTCCATCAGTGCGGAAACTTCCATGTAGGGGATTTCTCCGCCCTGTGCACAGTCTTCCTCACGGATGATGATGTCCTGCGAAACGTCCACGAGACGGCGCGTCAGGTAACCCGAGTCTGCGGTACGAAGCGCCGTATCCGACATACCTTTCCGGGATCCGTGTGCGGACATGAAGTACTCCAGTACGTTCAGGCCCTCGCGGAAGTTCGAGGTAATCGGAAGTTCAATCGTATGACCGGTGGTATCCGCCATCAGTCCGCGCCATCCGACGAGCTGCTTGATCTGGGAATTCGATCCGCGGGCGCCGGAGTTCGCCATCATGTAAATGTTGTTGTATTCGCCGAGGTTCTTCATGACCACGTCGGTCAGTTCATCGTCAACGTTCTTCCATGCGGAAATAACTTCACGGTAGCGTTCGTCTTCGCTGATGAGACCTCTGCGGTAGTTCCGGGTGATCTTCGACACAGTCTGCTGGGCCTTCTGGATCAGTTCGTCCTTCTCGGCCGGGATGACCATGTCATCAATCGAAACGGTCATGGCAGCCTTTGTGGAGTACTTGTAGCCAAGCGACTTGATCGAATCCAGCACTTCCGC
>CADCPV010000185.1 GCA_902803345.1 uncultured Eubacteriales bacterium
CCTTCCTTATAACGGTCGCCGTAGCTGATTGTCAGCTGATTCCCCTTAAAATCGAGCGTTGTATCGCCGTTCACATCCACCCAGTGCCCCGAAAGCGCCAGGAGATCCTGATCGCGCGTAAAGCCGAACAGCGAACAGCCGCTGAAAAGCATCGGAAGCACCAGCGCTGATGCTGCAATAATCATCGGAATCATTTTCTTTTTCATGGGTACTCCTCCTGCCTGTAGATTTGCCGGACAGGCATCCCGGTGTGCATATAGTTTCTGCTGCACTGATAAAGACAGAAAACCGGCGCCCCCGGTTGCATTTTCAGCGTCCGCCCTGTCCGTCTGCAAAGTCTTTTGGCCGATCTTCTGAAATCGTATCGCAGGGCCTCATAAATGTCAAGCTTCTTTTCCGACCTCCGGTCCGCGCAATCAGAAATAACAAAAATTCTCCCGGTCTGTCAGCTCCGGTTGGTTGACAGAGATGCCCGGATCTTTTACAATATGCGCAGATTCTTACGAATAGTAGGAAAATTCAGAAAATGATCCGGGAAATCCGATGCGGTTTTTTGGACAGTTTGAAGGAAACCATTATGAACGAAACCATTTTGGAGGTAAAGAACCTCTGCAAAGACTATGAAAGCTTCCGCCTGCAGGATATCAGTTTCACGATGCAGCGCGGACGGATTATGGGATTGATCGGCCGGAACGGGGCCGGGAAGACCACGACGATGAAATCCATGCTGAACATGATCCGCCGCTCCGGGGGATCGGTCTCATATTTCGGGATGGATATCACAAAACACGAGCGGGAAATCAAGCAGCGCATCGGTTACGCCGGCTCCCAGAAGGGCTGGTACACCCGGAAGCGCATCTCGGAAATCGGACGCGTGACGCTCGGATTCTATGAAAATGCGGATCCGGAGGCTTTCGCGAAGTACCTCGAACTCTTCGACATTGATCCCAGAAAGCGTCCGTTTGAGCTTTCCGAAGGCATGAAGGTCAAACTCTCGATTGCCCTCGCGCTCTCCCACCACGCAGAGCTTTTGATTCTGGATGAACCGACGAGCGGGCTGGATCCGGTGTCCCGGGACGAACTTTTGGACCTGTTCTGCTGGCTCCGGGACGAAGGGGTGTCGATCCTGTTCTCAACCCACATCACCTCGGACCTTGACAAATGCGCAGACGATATTACCTATATTGCAAAAGGCCGCATGCTTGCAAGTGCCCCGATGGAGGAATACCTGCAGGACTGCCGGGAAAAAGGGCTCGGCACAAATCTGGAGGAAATCATGATCAGCTGTGAAAAGGAGGAAAATTACCATGAAAAGCATCTCTTTTAAAATGTTTCAAAAAGAGCTTTGTCTTTCGCAGTCCGTCCTGACGCCGCTGTTTCTTCTCGGGACTGCGATGACCTTTATCCCGAACTACCCGATTCTCGTGGGCGCCTTCATGGTCTGTCTCGGAATCTTCTATTCCTTCCAGAATGCGCGGGAGCAGCAGGATATACTCTACAGTATCCTGCTTCCGGTTGGAAAGCGCGACATTGTCAGCGCAAAGTACCGCTTCGTCTGTTTTTACCAGATCATCGCCTTCCTGCTGTTCTCGGTGTTCACGGTGCTTCGGATGACGCTTCTGTCCGGTTCTCCCGTGTATCAGAGCAACACATTGCTTCTTGCGTCTCCGCTGTTTCTTGCCTTTGTGCTGCTGATTTTCCTGTGGTTCAATGTGTTTTTCGTCGGCGGATTCATGAAAACCGCCTATGCGCTCGGAAAGCCGCTGATTTTCTTTTCCGTTGCCGCCTTCCTTACCGTCGGAATCGCGGAAACGCTGCCGCATCTTCCGGGCATGGAATTCCTGAAAAACACCCGCGGCGAAAAGCTCGGACTGCAGTTTTCTGTTTTGGCAGGCGCGGTGCTTCTTTTCGCAGGCGGAACGCTTCTGTCGTTGAAAAAGGCAGCAGACAACTTTGAAAAAGTGGATTTATAACAGGGAGGTGCGTCGATGTTCAGTGAAAAGATACAGGAAGCCCGGAAACGGCTCGGCCTGACACAGGAAGAGCTGGCGGAACAGATCGGTGTTTCCCGCCAGGCACTCGCCAAGTGGGAGTCCGGCAAAACGCTTCCCGATATCGAACGCGCAGCCGCGCTTTCCCGGATTCTCGGAATTCCGCTTGCGGAACTTGTTCAGAATTCAGGTCCGGAGCCGGATCAGGGTCCGCCGAGAGGCAAGTACCTGTTCGGAATTGCCGAAGTGAACGACAAGGGGCAGATTGTAATTCCGAAGGAGGCGCGCCGTGTTTTCAATATCAAGGCAGGCGACCGGCTCGTCGTCCTCGGGGATGATGCCCAGGGCATTGCGCTCATGAAAGCCGAAGGCTTTCTCGCACTCGCGGAAGAAGTGCGCAAACTGCAGAAATAAAAAAGAGGGAGGGATTTTTCAATCCTTCCCTGATTTTTTCTCCTGTTGTTTTCCGGCGATCCGGACCACAAAATCCGGCGGCGCGAGGCGTGCAAGAAGCATGCCGGCACGAAGCTTAAAGGTCGGTACAATGATGCCCTTCCCGGATTTCAGTTTTTTGAGCGCGATACTGACGCACTTTTCTGCGGAAATGCTCTTCAGCGCGAATTTCACATGCGCGACCTGGTTGAATTCGGTATCAACCGGGCCCGGACAAAGGGCGCTCACGACAACGGGACTTTTCTTTTTCCGAAGTTCCTCCCGGACCGAACGGGTCAGGCTGACAACATAGGCCTTCGAAGCATAATAGGAAGCCATGTAGGGGCCGCCCGGCACCAGACCCGCGGATGATGCAACATTCAGGATATACCCGCTTTCACCCTTCTTTTCAAAGTACTGCAGCATTTTCTTCAGGAGGATATGCTGTGCAGTCACATTCACATCGATCATCTGCATTTCACGGGACAGATCAGTTTCCGTGAATTCCCCGAAATCCCCGAAGCCTGCGTTGTTTATGACAATCCGGATCGGGAGCTTCGACGCCTCCCGCGCCACAAGGCCGCATTCCGCCCGAAACGACAGGTCCGCAGGCAGAATCCGGATATCCGCCGAGACCTCTTTTTTCAGTTCATCTTTCAGCTTCTGCAGCCGTTCCGATCTTCTGGCCACCAGAAGAAGGCCATAGCCTTCCCGCGCAAGCTGCCGTGCGAATTCTCTGCCGATCCCCGAACTTGCCCCGGTGACAAGTGCATATTCTTTCGCTTTTTCCATGAGATCTTCCTTCATCTCTTTTCCGTTATACTGCTTCTAAGGATACACCATCCCGGGGAAAAAAGCAAGACAGGAAAGCAGTCTCCGGAACGGTTTTCAGCACGAAACCCGCAAATCTGCCGCTTGCAAATCCGTGACGATCTGTTATGATATTATCAGGGTCAGCGCGCGTAACGCTCCGATCATATCACAAAGACAGGGAGGTTCCTGGAAACATGAGAGATTTGGCAAAAAACCGCGCCGTCTGGCATTCCAGTGCGGCGGACTATGATCACACCGGGCATCTTACGACAAGCGGGACAGAACTTCCCTGGATCAGCGGCGGTAAGGATGCGGAATGGCTGCTTCTTGATCTCGGAGCGGTTTCGGAAATCCGGAAAGTAACCGTTCGCTGGGGCAATGAATACGCCCGGTCTGCCCGGATTGAACTTTCAGAGGATGGAGAGCATTTTTCTGGGGCAGCCGTCCTTTCCGGCGCGCCGGATACTGTGACGGAGGCGGAGCTTCTGGGCCGCGGGCGGCATCTGAAGCTGTGCCTTTCAGACTGTTCCGGGCTGCATTATATCATTTGTCAGCTTTCGGTTTTCGGTGAAAACGATCTTTTCTATACGCTTCCCAGTGAGTCCGTGCCGGATTCTTCGGGCAGGCAGAAACTCCCGGGCGGAAACTGGCGCCTGCAGCGGGCATCGGAAGTCTCCGCAGACGGTAAGGAACTTTCGAAGACTGGTTATGACGATTCGGAATGGCTTCCGGCTGTCGTTCCGGGAACGGCGCTGGTATCCTATCTTGAAGCCGGAGCGATTCCGGATCCTTTCTATGACGACGATCAGTTCCAGATTTCGGAGGAGTTTTTCACGGCTGATTTCTGGTACCGGAACCATTTTTCTGTTCCGAAAGAACAGGAAGGCAGGCGTGTCTTCCTGAATTTCGAATCGATCAACTGGAAAGCGGATGTGTATTTCAACGGAATACTTCTTCAAAATGAGCTTCCGGACCGGGAGCATTCCATTGAAGGCGGCTTTATCCGCGCGAAGTTTGACGTAACTGATTACGCACGCTTCGGGGAAGATAACGTCCTCGCGGTCCGTATCCTGAAAAATGAGACGCCCGGAGAAGTCACGACGCAGGGCCTCGCTTTCGGTCCGGGTCCGAACGGCGGACTTTTGGGCGCGGACAATCCGACCTGCCACGCTGCAGTCGGCTGGGACTGGCTCCCGACGATCCGCGGCCGGAACATCGGTATCACCGGTGACGTGACACTCACATTCGGCGGCGCGGTCCAGCTTCAGGATCCCTGGATGAAAACAGCGCTTCGTCTCCTGTCGGAATCCACGGCGATCCCGGCGGAGGACCTGATGCTCGGCGATTCAGTCCGGACTGACGGGAAACCCGGCGGAATTTCGGAATGGCACGGACGATCCGGTGACTCTTTTGTCGTCGATTTCGGCGCGCCAAAGCCTCTGGGTGCTGTCACCCTGATCTGGGGCACGGAAGCCGGAGGGGCGGCGGCGGATCTGGAATCACGTTATCCTGAGTCCTTCCGGCTGGAAGTTTCCGACGATGGAGATTCCTGGCGAAATCTTGATTCTTATCCGGGCGGCGAGGTCCCGGTACGCTGGATGGGGCTTCAGAAAGCGCCTGTGAATCCGGGAAGAGACAGCCTTCCGGGACATGCAATTTCGGATACGCTGCCGGGTTCGACCGCGATTGTCAGACTCGATCTTTCGCGCTTCGGGCGCGGAATCGAAAACCGGGAAATCGTTCAGCCGCAGGATATGCGGTATCTTCGTTTCACGGTGCTTCGGCCGCGCGAGATGAACGGAACTTTTGTCGATACGATTGTCCGGGAGATGCGCGTATACGCGGAATCACCGGAACAGGTCGAACAGGGGACGGATCACCGATACGAGCTTGACACCGAAAAAGCGGAGCTTCTGTTTCAGACAGAGCTTCGAAACTACGGAAATACGGCAGAAACAGTACGGATTGCCGGGAGGATTCTGCCCGATGGTCCGGAATTTTCGGAAGAACGGACGGTTCCGGCGGGAGGCGTATCCGAGGTTTCCATTCCGATGACGCTTCAGAATCCGCGGCTCTGGTGGCCGAACACCTACGGCGCGCAGGAACTTTATACCTGCGAGGCGGAAATCTTCTGCGGCGGACAAATCAGCGACCGGAAGCGTTTTGATTTCGGTGTGCGGCGCTTTGACTATCCGGTTGACGGCGGACTGCTGTCCCTGTACTGCAACGGCACACGGATTGTCGCAAAAGGCGGCAACTGGGGGCTCGACGACGGGCTGAAGCGTGACACGCGGGATGTATATCTGGATAAGGTCCGGCTGCATGCGGAACAGAACATGACGATGATCCGGAACTGGGTCGGCATGACTTCGCATCCCGGTTTCTATGAAGCCTGCGACCGCTATGGTATCCTGATCTGGGACGATTTCTGGCTTGCAAATCCTGTCGACGGTCCGGAACCGCAGGATCCTGAGATGTTCCTCGAAAACGCCGCGGACAAGATCCGTGCGGTCCGTTCGCATCCGGCGCTTGCGTTCTACTGCGGCCGGAATGAGGGAAATCCGCGGGCGGATATCCATAAGGGTCTTGAAGAACTGACTGCGTCACTCGACGGAACACGGATTTATTTCCCGAATTCTGCTTCGGAACCGGTTGGTTCCGGCGGCGGCTACCAGCTGGCGAAACCGGGGCAGGACTTCGGTGTAAAGCAGTATTTCAATGACGTCACCTCTTCCGTGCTCCGCTCGGAGCGCGGGATTCCGAACGTTCCGGAGTACGAATCCGCGCTGAAATTTGTCCGAAAGGAGCATCTGTGGCCGATCTCGGAAACCTGGGCCCTTCACGACTGGACCTACCATATGAACGGCCCGGCAAACACCTATATGGAGGCGCTGAAAAATGTGCTCGGCGGCGATTTTACGGTGCCGGAAGACCATGTACAGGGGCAGGCGCCGCAGGATTCGGATCCTGTCTTCCGGGAATACAAAGCCGCAATCGCGAAAATGTGCCGGGAGGCCGGAGAAGCCTGGGATGTCCGGGACTTCTTCCAGGCCGCGCAGCTTCTGAACTACGATCATCACCGGGGGCTGTTCGACGCGGTCTTTGCGCGCCGCTCCGACGGGCTTCTGATGTGGATGAGCCAGTCCTCCTGGCCCTCCTTCATGTGGCAGACCTACGACTATTATCTGTATACAAACGGCGGGTTTTTCGGTGCAAAGGCCGGAAACCAGCCGACCCGTGCCTTCTTCGACCCGCGGAACGACCACATTCTTCTTGCCAATGCGTCGCCGCGGCGCTATGAGAGGCTGACAGTCCGCACGGAACTCTATAACCTTTTGGGAACCCCGATCCG